>JAJFTU010000300.1 GCA_021372775.1 bacterium
CGGCAGTTCGCCGAGAACACGCAGTTCATCATCGTCACGCACAACAAGCGGACGATGGAGATCGCCGACATCCTCTACGGCGTGACGATGCCGGAGCCGGGCTGCAGCAAGCTCGTCTCGATGACGATGGACTGAGGCCGCCCGCCGCCCGCGCGACGCCGCGGGCGGCGATCGGCCACCGCAGCGGCCCGAGACCGCGGCGGCTCGTCCGGACGTCGATCGGCGGCCGCGGCGGCCCGCGCCCGCGGCCGAGGCCGTCGTCGCGCCGCTCTTTTCTGCGGTCGGGGCGAGCCGTTCCCTTGACCGCCCCCCGGCGTCCCCGTACATCCCTGCCGCGCGGCGCGCTCGCGCCGCGGGGAGGCGGGCATGTCGATCAATTCCCGTCGCGTCGGCGTCGTCATTTGCGTGTGCCTTCTCTGGAGCGCGGCCCCCGCGGCCAAGGCGGCCTGCGACACCGCGGCGCCGCAGCTGACCAGCTTCACCGTCGTCCCGACGTCGGTGGACGTGACCGCCTCTTCGCAGACCGTCCGCTGCACCTTCGGCGCGACGGACGACCTGTCGGGGGTCGCCTCGGCCTCCTGCTCGTTCATGTACCTCGGCGCGACGCCGCAGACCTACTCCTGCAGCGCGGACACCCCGTCCTCCGGCACGCGGCTCGCCGGCACGTTCCTCTGCGACGTGACGGTGCCGCGCTACGCGGCGAGCGGCTTGTACATGGCGTCGGTCTCGCTGAGCGACGAGGTCGGCAACGTGACGTCGCTCACCTTCAGCGACCTGATCGGGCGCGGCCTGCCGTCGTCGATCTCGGTGACCTCCGTTCCGGACACGACGCCGCCGACCGTCTCGGGCTTCGTCCTGTCGCCGACGTCGGTCAACACCTCGACGTCGTCGGCGGACGTCTCCTGCACGGTGGACCTCGCCGACTCCCCGGCGGGGGTCTCCGCGATGGGCTGCGTCCTCGCCTCGCCCTCGACCAACCAAAGTCACGGCTGCGCGGCCACGACGCCGTCGTCGGGCACGCGGCAGTCGGGCACCTTCGCCTGCAGCATCCACATTCCGCGCTACGCCGAGGCCGGGACGTGGTCGGCGACTCTCTACGCCACCGACGCGGTCGCGAACATCCTGACCCGCTCGCGGGCGCAGCTCGAAGGGCAGGGGTTCGTGGCCAGCGTCGCCGTGACGTCCGATCCGGACACGACCGCGCCCGACGCGTTGACCTTCTCGATCTCGCCGACGACGGTGGACGTCTCCGCCGCGCCGGGATCGGTCCTCTGCTCGTCGCGCGTCACCGACGACAAGTCGGGCACGAACACCTACTCCTGCTCGTTCCGGTCGCCGAGCGGGCTGCAGGAGACGACCTGCGTCTCCGCGGCGCCGGCGAGCGGCACGCGGCTCGACGGCACGTTCTCCTGCTCGGCGCCGCTGCCGCGCTACTCCGAGGGGGGCGTCTGGACGCTGACCTCGATCATGGCCTTCGACGCGGTCGGGAACGAGCTCGATCTCGACGCGACCGCGGCGGCGGGGCGCGGCTTCCCGACCACCTTCACCGTCGTCTGCGCCGCGGCGCCGCCGGAGGCGGACGTGACGTTCGGGTCGGGGGGCTCGAGGAACACGCTGTCGTGGTCGGCGGTGTCGGGGGCGCTGTCGTACACGGTCTACCGCGGCGCCGCCTCGTTCGTGGACGCGAACCACGACGGGCTGCCGGACGGCGGCTTCGGGACCTGCCAGGTCGGCGCCGGCTACACGCAGACGAGCTACACCGACGCGACGAGTCCGGCGGCGGGGAGCGGCTTCTTCTACTTGGTCGGGTACAAGGCCGCCTCGGGCGAGAGCGGACTCGGCTACACGAGCGGCGGTTCGGCGCGGGTGCCGGGATCGTTGTGTCCGTGACGGGGGCGCGGGGATCGCGGCGTAGTGCCCGCGGGGCTCGCGGCGTAGTGCCCGCGCGGCTCGCGGCGTAATGCCCGCGCGGCTCGGGGCGTAATGCCCGCGCGTCTCGCGGCGTAATGCCCGCGCGGCTCGCGGCGTAGTGCCCGCGCGAATCGCGGGACGCGCGTCGGGCGGCGGGGGCGGCGGCTCCGCCGACCGGGCAACGGCTCGCCGCCGCCCCCGCACGCCCGACGCGCTGTCGTGTTTGGTCGGGCGGAATGGTGGTTGTCCGCGGGGGGATGGTCCTTCTTTGATGGGTCCGTGCGTTCTGCCTCGCCTCGCGTCGCGGCGTTGGTCCGCGGCTGTTGTGTCGTTTCGCGCGCTGAGTCGGTAGGGCGCGTGCGTCTTGGTGGGCGCGCGTCGAGCGGCGGGGGGCGGCGGCTCCGCGACGGGGCAATGCTCCGCCGCCGCCCCCCGCCACACGACGCGCTCGTCGCTTTCGCGCCGCGTTTCGACCGGCCCCGCGACGGCGA
>JAJFTU010000301.1 GCA_021372775.1 bacterium
TCCGCTCCTCGATCGAGACGTAGCTGAACGCGCCCTGCTGCTGCCGATTCATGCCCCGCATCGCGGCTCTCCTCCGCGAACAGGCATATCACGAACAGAGACGTCCGCGCGCAATTGCGCAGGCAGTTTTTCAGCAGCGTCGTAGGGGCGGCTGGCGCGCTCCGACGATCGTTGCCGCGCTCATGATTCCTCCGCGCCTGCCGCCCGACGTGGACATCGCGAAACGTTGCCTTTGAGACATCGAAAGGCAATCGGGTGCGGTGTTCGGGTCGGGCGGCAGGCGCGGTGGAGGCGTCGTTGTTCCGACGATCATCGCGGCGCGCCAACCGCCCCTACGGCGACGTGGACATCGCGAAACGTCGCCATGCGTGTAGGGGCGGCTGGCGCGCTCCGACGATCGTTGCCGCGCTCATGATTCCTTCGCGCCTGCCGCCCGACGTGGACCTCGCGAAACGTGGCGTTTCGGTTGAAAGGCAATCAGGCGCGGAGATAGGAGGCGGCAGCCTCGCCGGCGCGGATTCCGGCGGCGGCGGCCTTCGCGAAGGCGATGCCGTAGAGGCCGTTGCCGCCGACGAAGAGGCCCGGACGCCGCGCCAGCTCGGTCTCGATCGCCCGCACCTTCGACAGATGCCCCAGCTCGTACTGCGGGATCGCCCGCGGCCAAACCACGACCTTCGAGAAGACCGGCGCGAGCGACAGCTTCATCACCTTCTCGAGATCCTCGCGCGCCTGCTCGACCAGCCCCGCGTCGCACATCTCCGGCGCTTCCGGATCGACCGCCCCGCCGAGCATCGCCCGCAGCAGCAACCGCCGCTCCGGACTGCGCCCCGCGAAGAGGTGCGTGTCCCAGAGCGCGCCGAGCGTGCGCACCCCTTCGCCGCGCGGCACGAGCACGCCGAAACCGCGCGGCACGACGTCCAGCGCCGCCGGCCCGTAGCCGAGCGCGACGACCGCCACCGGCGGGCAGTGGATCTCGGAGAACGGACGCGCGAGTTCGGGCAGCCACTCGCGGCAAAGAGCCGCCGTCGCCCACGGCTCGCCGCAGAGCGCCACCGCGTCCGCGGCGAGCGACCCGCCCGCGGCGAGGACGACCTCGTATCCGCCTTCGGCGCGCGGCACGAGGCGCTCCGCCTCGACGCCGCAGCGCACCGTGAACCGCCCGCGCCGCGCCAACTCGCGCGGCAACTGCTGCAGCCCTTCCGGAAACGACGTCAGCGTCGCCGACGGCGCCGGCCCGGCGTTCTTCTTCCCCGCGCGCCGGATCGCGGCCAGCCCCTTGAAGAGCGAGCCGTACGTCCGCTCGATCTCGGCCATCCGCGGCAGCGCCGCCTCCAGCGACAACCGCCGCGCGTCCCCGGCGAAGACGCCGAGCATCATCGGCGCGATCAGCCGCTCCGCTCCCTGCCGCCCGATCCGCCGCCGCGCGAAGTCGAAGACCGACTCCTCCCCCGCCGCGCGCCGCGGCGCGACGAAGATCTCGAACGGGATCCGCAGCAGCCCGCGCGGCGAGAGGAGCCCCGAGAACGCAAAGGCCAGCGGGTTCGCCTTGACCTCGCGCATCTTGCCGGCGCGGTAGATGAAGCGGTGCGCCGCCGCGCCGTCCGCGGGGATCTTCGTCAGCCCCGCCGCCGCCACGAGACGGTCCACCGCAGGTTCGTTGTCGAGATAGCCGGTCGGCCCGGCCTCGACGAGAAAGCCGCGCTCGCGCAGCGAGAGCGCCTTGCCGCCGACGTCCGGCGCCCGCTCGAGGACGACGACGTCGAGCCCCTCGCCCGCCGCCTCGCGGGCCGCCTGCGCCGCGGCAAGTCCGGAGATCCCGCCGCCGATCACGACCAGCCGCTTCACGTCACACCGTCTTGGAGAAGACCGGCTTGTCCGCCTTCTCGTACTTCTCGCGCCAGTACTTGTCGAAGCACATCGCGAGGTTGCGGATGAACAGCTCGCCGGTCGGCGTCGCCGCGATCCGCTCCGCGGAGACGACCGCCAGCCCCTCGCGCTCCAGCGGCGCCAGCCGGGCGAGGTCCTCGGCGAAGTACCGCGCGAAGTCGATCCCGAAGCGGGCCTCGACCTCGCGGACCTCGACCCGCATGTTGCACATCAACTCGTGGATCACGTGCCGCCGCAGCTCGTCGTCCGCCGTGCGCACGATTCCGCGCTCGACCGGCAGCCGCCCCGCGCCCAGCGCCTCGGCGTACTCGGAGAGCTTCTTCACGTTCTGGACGTAGGCCCCGCGCACGTCGCCGATCGCCGAGATCCCGAAGCCGATCACGTCCTCCGCCGGGACGACCGTGTACCCCTGGAAGTTCCGCCGCAGCCGACCCTCGCGCTTCGCGCGCGCCAGCTCGTCGTCGGGAAGCGCGAAGTGGTCCATCCCGATCGGCTCGTACCCCGCCTCGAGGAACCGCTCGCGCGCGAGGGCGAACAGCTCCGCCTTGAGCGCGGCGCCGGGAATCTCCTCCTCGTGGAGCTTCTTCTGGTGCCCGCGGATCCACGGCACGTAGGCGAACGAGTAGACCGCGGCGCGGTCGGCGCCCATCGCGATCACCTGCTCCACCGTCCGCTCGAACCCCGCCGTCGTCTGCCGCGGCAGGCCGTAGATCAGGTCCACGTTGACGCCGGAGAAGCCGCGCGACCG
>JAJFTU010000302.1 GCA_021372775.1 bacterium
GCCTCGCGGAGCTCGTCCTGCATGAGCTGGAGTTGCTGCCGCTCGCTGCGCGCGCGCAGCGTGGCGCGGCGGGCCGCCGCGGCCTCGCCGGTGAACGTCCACGTCGACTCCGCCTCCAGCGTTCCGTCGGCGGCGAGCGACGCCTTGGTCGTCGTCAGGATGGTCCGCTCCTGCGCGGCGGGAAGCGAGAAGACCGGGGGCGTCGCGGCCTTGTCGTCCGTGAACGGGACGCAGAGCAGTTCGCGCGCCTGGAACGGGATCGCGCCGACGGGAAGGTCGGCGCCGGGCGCCCAGAAGACCGGGCCGTCCTCGGTCTGGACCTGCAGCATCAGGTCGGTCATGTCGAGGTAGGAGCTCGGCGGGAGCGTCGTGCCGTCGTTGCGCCGGTGGAATCCCACGGGAATGGTCTTGACGCCGACGGCGCGGAGCATCGTCATCGCCACCATGGCGACGTCGGCCGTGCTGCCGACGCCCGCGGCGAGCGCGTTGTCGGCGCTCTCGTTGTACGGATACGCGCTCGTGCCTTCGACGCGGATTCGCCCGAGCAGCTCCTTGCGGATCGCCTCGATCTTGGCGAGGGCCGTCTTCTCCTTCCCCGCGATCCTCTCCGCGAGGTCCTTCGCGGCGTGCGACCGGCGCCGCTCGTAGATCTTCGCCCACTCGTCCAGCTGGCTGGCCTTGCCCCGGAAGAAGCCGTACGCCTCCTGCGCGGCGGACATCCCCGCGTAGGACGTCTGCGCGACGACGATCCGCGCGACGCGGTCGGGGTACGGCGGCATGTTCGGCTCGTCCGGCTCGGGCGGCATGTTGCGCGCGGAGAAGCTCATCACGCGTCGCCCGGCGGTCGGGATCGGCGCGCCGAGCTCGGCCGGCATCGGAATGCTGGACAAAAAGTGGTCGGACGGAATGTGGAGCGGGAAGACGCGCAGGAAGGAGCGCGTGGAGTTCGGAACGAGCGTGACGAAGCGCGCTTCGAGGACCGGCAGGCGTTCCTGGATCTCGAGGTCCTCGCCGACCAAGCCGCGCATCTTGTACTGGAGGTCGAGGATCGCTCCCGGGACCGCGCCGGGGAAGGAGATGGTGAGCAGGCGGTACCCCTTGGCGGTCACCTCGTACTTGACGTTGTCGGAGGCGTCGATTTCCCGCCCGTCCGGCAGGGTCACGCGGGCCATCGCCCCTTCGTACTTCGTGTCCTCGCCGTACGGCAGTTCGATCTTGCGCGAGGAGTAGTCCGCGACCCCCGCGGCGTTGAGCAGCTTGACGCGGCGGAAGAAGGTCGTGTGGAAGCAGTTGTTCGGCGAGCAGTCCAGCCGGTATTCGAGCTGCTCGCCCTTGAGCAGCACGACGGCCGGCGCTCCCTTGGCGAACGAGACTTCGGCGAGCGCCTTCTCCTCGGCGGCGACCGGCGGGAGGCTCTGGCCGCTGAAAACGAGCGTATCGACGTCGCGGGTATCGTTCTCCGCCCGCGCGGCGCCGCAGAGGGCGGCGCAGGCGAGCGCGGCGAGGAGGAGTCGTCGGAATGCGGAATCGGTCTTCATTGGTCTCCGCTCCTCAGTCGAAGAGGGCGACGCCGTCGGCTTCGAGGCGTCTCAGCGCGGACATCCGCTCGCGGAAGGAGGCGAACTTCTCGGGGGCGACGTACGGCGCGCGCAGCTCGAGCGTGCGGTGGTAGCGGAGCGTGTCGCCGTCGAGCGCGAACCCGGCGTCGATAGCCACCACGTCGTCCTCGTACTTGATCGGCTCGGGCGCGGAGTCGAGCTTCACGCCGGCGGGGATCTTGATCGTCATCTCCACGACCTCGCGGCGCGGCTCGCCGACGTCGATCGCCTAGGTCGGCGCCTCGGGGGAGAGCAGCCCGTCCGGCACGGCCGGAGCGAGGCGGCCGGTCTCGAACAGCACGATGCGCCGGATCCGCTGCCCGGCGACCGCGTCGGCCGCGTCGATCGTCCGGCCGAACGGCCCGCCGAGGTCTTCGAGGCCGCGGATCTCGTCCCGCTGCACGCGCAGAGCGCCGAAGCGGCGGCGCAGGTCGAGGAGCAGGAAGCGGAGCCGCTCGTCGGCGCTGAGCGGGCGGAGTTCGCCGCGCTCGTCCACGGCGGCGCCGCGGTCGGCGGCGAGGTCGATCTTGAGGGCGGAGAGACGGCCGTCCCGCTCCAACGTCCCGGTGATCGTCGTCGTCGTGACGTGCGTCGCCGCGGGGCGGACGGGCAGGTCCACGAGGCGCGTTCCGTTCGGGAGGAGCAGCGCGGCGCGCGTCCCTTGGTCGGCCGAGGGAAGCTCGTAGACGCTCTCGGGCTGCGTGGCGTCCACGAAGAGCAGGCGGCCGACCCCCTCGACGTCGCGGGTCGCCCAGAGGTCGGCGCCGACGCCGGCGGGAAGACGGACCGCGGCGATGTAGTGGTTGAAGGCGCCCGGCGTCGGCGCGTCGTCGGCGATCGGGCCGCGGTCGCGCGTGCGGACGAGAACGGGGTAGACGTCCGCGCCCCACGTCTTGAGCAGCGCGCGGAGCAACGTCGCCTTCGCCTTGCAGTCGCCGAACTTGTCCCGGAACGTCGCCGACGCGGCGGTCGGCTGGTACCCGCCGATCCCCATGCGGATCGCCGCGTAGCGGACGTCGCGGGCCGCGACGGCGAAGGCCTTCTCGAGCGCGCCGAGGAAGGCGGCGTCGTTCGCCGGCTTGAGGGCCGCCCCGGCGGCCTGCGCGCCGCCGGCGTCGGCGACGCGCGGCGCGGCCAAGTCCTCGAACCACTTGCCGACGGAGTTCCAGTCGGCGAAGCCGCGCTTCGCCGCCGGGTTCCACCAGCGCACCCAGACCGACGGCAGGACGCGGTAGGCGTTCAGCGCGAGGTCGGTGCGGCGCGGCTGGGCGGGAATGTCCTTCGCCTCGGCGACGACCGACGAGGCGGTCTTGCGGACGGCCACGCCGGCGCCGCGGGCGACCGTCGCGTCGCCGCTCCATCCGGCGGGGAGGCGCAGTTCGACGCGCGAGAGCAGCGTCGGCCGGGTCGTGTCGCCGAGCAGCGCGTTGTGCGCGCCGACGTCGATCGAGTCCACGACCGAGCGTTCGAAGACGACGACGGCGCCGGGATTGGGGGCCGGCGTGTCGAGGCGCGCGATGCGCGAGTCGGCGTAGTCCGTGCCGCGCTCGACGTACGGCATGTCGGCGCGGTCCTCGATCCGGTCGGGGATCACCGCCTTGCCGTCGCCGTAGAGGACCCAGGTCTCCATTTCGGGGCGCGGGTCGTCCTTGCGGTAGACGGCGGTCTGGGCGGAGAAGTCGTCGCTCGCGGAGACGCGGAGGATCTTGACCGCGAAGCGGTGCGTCGTCTTGACCGTCCCGTCCGCGAGCGGCTCGACGATGTCCTCTTCGTGGAGGACGACGGCGTCGGCGTCGGTTTGCGGAACGGGCCGGGCGGCGACTTCGCGGACCCAATCGGGAATCCGGTCGAGGTCGAGCGACTGCCGCACCGGCGCCGCGGCGAACGCCGCGGGGACCGCCAAGAGCGCCGCGGCGGCCAGAAGCAGGCGTTGCGCGATGGTTCCTCTCATCATCGATTCTCCCCAACAGAAACGAGAGCCTTGGCTTCGTCGGCCGCGGCCACGGAACGGAACCACGGCCGCGCGGCGAACCACGCCTCGGCCGGGATCGTCGTCTGGTCCAGGCGCAGCGAGCGCTTGACGACGAGCTTGCCGCCTTCGGCCTTGGCGGAGCTCTCGAAGGCGCCGTACTGCCCTTCGACGGCGACCGCGTCGGGCGCCTGCACGTTCGCCGCGCCCGGCGGCAGTTCGATTTCGATCTGGTCCTTCAGCAGGCGCACGGCGCCGAGGTCCACGTCGTTGTAGCGGCCGCTTGCGGCCCAGTCGGCGGCGTCTACGGGATGGAACGGCGAGACGCCGAAGGCGAGACGGCCTCCGACGCGCGCGGCGTAGGCGTCGGCGCGCCACGAAACGACGAACGAGAAGTCGAGCGCGACGCCGTCGAGCGGGCCGCCCGGCTCCACGGCGTCCACCTCGGCCGAGGCGACCGAACCCCAGAGCGTCTCGGCGAGTTGGGGCCGCAATTGGCGTTCGAGCGTTTGCTCGTCGGCGTGGGCCGTCTCCGTGCCTCCGAGGAATTCCTTCAGCAGCTCGCGCCGCTGCACGTCGCTGCGGCCGCGCAGCGCCTGGCGCCAAACGGCGGCGGCGTCGCCGCGGCAGGCGAACGTCGTCTTGGCGGTCAGGGCCCCCGAGGCGTCGAGACGAGCCGTCGTTCTCGTCTCGACGACGTTGTCCGTCGCGAGCGGGGCGGGCAGGCCGATCGGCGTCTTCGTCTTGCCGTCGCCGACGACGGCCGGAACGCCGCGGGCGGCGAACGGCAGCGTGCCGGGGAGCAGCTCCGACGCCGGCGCCCAGAAGACCGGCCCCTTCTCGGTTCCGATCCGCAGGAGAACGTCGTTGTAGAGGTCGAACAGAATCAGCGTCGGCTGCTGCGCGCCGGTCTCGCGGCGGCGGTAGAAGACGGGCGTCGCCTCGACGCCCACTTCGCGCAGCATCGTCATCGCCGTCAGCGCGACGTCGATCGAGGACGCGGCGCCGCCGGCGAGCGTGTCGTCCGCGCTGTTGTACATCTCCGGGGCCCCGTTCTGGACCACGTGGACCCGCGAGGCGAGGGCGGCGCGCACGGCCTCGACCTTCTCGAGCGGCGTCTTGAGATTCTCCGCCGCCTCGCGCGCCAGCTTGCGCGTCTCCGTCGGCTTCTTGCGCTCCCAGACCGTCGCGGAGAAGTCGTAGGCGTCGCTCAGTTCCTTCCACGTCTTCGGCACGAGGCAGGCCCGATCGACGCCGGGGTAGTTGATCGGGACGACGTAGAGGGCGGCCGACATGTCCTCGGACGGCGCGGCGTTCGGCTCGACGGGGATCGGCGCGATGTCGCGGAAGATCCAGACGTAGGCGCGGCTGGGAGCGCCGGCGAGGTTGTCGTTCCGCCCGACGATCACGTCGCCGGCGCTCATCGTGTTGAGCGGAACCATGCGGACTTCGGAACGCCACGCGACCCCGTCCGGCACCTTGTAGACGTAGTGCGCCTCGGCGACGGGAAGCCGTTCGCTCAGCCACTGCGGCGGGACGTAGGGGTTCTGGCAGAGGCTGCCGTAGTCCTCGTTGTCGGTCCAGACGCTGTACATGAGGTCGAGCACCGCCCCGGGCTTGGCCTGCGGGTAGCTGACCGTGAACATCCGGTATCCCTGCGGCGACGCCTCCCGCCGGACGTTCGGCGCGGCGTCCACCACGGCGCCGTCGGGAAGGACCGTGCGCGCGTCCACCTGCTCGAGGTGGAAGAGCGGATCGCGCAGCTCGAACTTGTACGAACCGTACTGCTCGACGCCGGCGCTCGTCAGCAGCTTGACGCGGCGGAAGAAGATCCGGCGGTGCACCTGCAGGGCGCCGCGTCTCAGCCACTCGTCCTGACGCGTCTTGAGCAGCACGACCGCCGGCGCGTCCTTCGCGACGGCGGGCGCGGGGCCGGTGCGGTCGGCGTCGGCGAGCGGCGGCAGCGAGGCGAGCGAGAGGATCGTGTCGCGGTAGGAATAGCGCTCTTGCTCCGCGGCGAACGCGGCGGCGCAGGCGAGGCAGACCAACGCCCCGCCCCACAGGCGAGATAGCTTCATTTCTTCAACTCCCTGTCGGCTGGTGGGCGCGCGCCCATCCCTCGAGCGCGCTGGCCGACATTCCCGGTTCGGGGTGCATCGTCTCACGCCGCGGTCGGCGAGGCTACCGCGAAGGACGGCGGATCTCGGCGTCGCGAGGCCTCGTCAGCGCGGGCGGCGGGCGGCGGCGAAGGCCGCGGCGAGGTCGGCGATCGTGTACGGCTTGCGCAGCAGCGCGGCGGCGCCGGCGTCGAGGACGCGCTGCGCGCGCCCGTCCACGTCGTGCCCCGAGCAGAGGACGATCCGCGCCGCAGGATCGATCGCCCGCAGCTCGCGGAAGCAGCGCTCCCCGTCCATCCCGGGCATGATCAGGTCGAGCAAGACGACGTCGATCGCCGCCGCCTCCGCATGGAAGAGCTCGACCGCCGCGGCTCCGCCCTCCGCGAGGAGGGGACGCCCGCCGAGGCTGCGGACCATCGCCGCCGCGGCGTCGCGCACGTACGGCTCGTCGTCCACGACGAGGACGAGCCCCAAGCCGAGCGCGTCGCCGGCGGACTTGGGCGGCGTCGCGGGGAGCGGCGCATCCCGTTCCAGCGGAAGGTGGACGGCGAAGGTCGAGCCGCGGCCGACCGCGCTCTCGAGCGAGATCGTTCCGCCGTGGCCGCGCGCGATGCCGTAGACCATCGCCAGCCCCATGCCGGTTCCCTGGCCGGGGCGCTTGGTGGTGAAGAACGGCTCGAAGATCCGCGCCCGCAGCTCCTCCGGCACGCCGCAGCCGGTGTCGGTCACCGAGAGCGCCGCCCACGCGCCGGCGTCGTCGGGAAGAGAGGAGGCCAGTTCGGCGGGAGGCGCGGCCCGCCGGACCTCGAGCGTCAGGTCGCCGCCGTCGGGCATCGCGTCGCGGGCGTTGATCGCGAGGTTGAGCGCCGCCTGGACCATCTGCCCTTGGTCGCCGCGCACGACGAGCGGTTCGTCGCCGAGTTCGACCGTCAGGCGGACGCTCTTGTCCAAGGTCCGCTCGAGCAACGCCGCCGTCTCGCGGACGGTCGCCCGCAGGTCGAACGGCTCGTTGCGCAGCTTGCCGCGCCGCGCGAAGCCCAACAGCCCGCGGGTCAGCTCCGCCGCGCGTCCCGCCGCCCCTTCGATCGTCCGCGCGGCGCTTTCGACGGCCGAGCCGGGCGCCGCCTCCTGCCGCAGCAGTTCGGCGTAGCCGAGGATCGCGGTGAGGAGGTTGTTGAAGTCGTGGGCGACGCCGCCGGCCAGCACCCCCAGCGCTTCCATCTTCTGCGTGTGCCGCAGCCGTTCCTCGCGCTCGGCCTCCTCCGTCACGTCGCGCGCGACGAGCGCCGCGTCGTCCGGCGCGCCGTCGGCGCGGCGGGAGGGGGAGATGGCCAATTCGACCAACGTCCTCTCCTGCGCCCGGGGAAGATCGACCCGACCGGCGAAAGGACGTCCGGCGGCGAGAGCGTCGATCGCTCTCCGCAGTTCGGGCGTGGTCTCGTCCGGACGAAGGACGCTTTCCAGCGTGCGCCCGGCCGCGTCGCCGCGCGCGAGCCCGACGAGAAGCTCGAACGCGGGATTGGCGTAGCGGATCAGTCCGTCGGGCGCGACGACGGCGATCGCCTCGCGCGCCTGTTCGACGGCGGCGGCGAGGCGGCGGCGCTCCTCCTCCGCGCGCCGCCGGGCGGTCACGTCGATGCCGACAAGCCAGACGGCCCAGCCCGGCACCGGGAAGCGGCGGGACTGCTTGCTCCAAGCGACGGTTCGCGTCGCGCCGTCCTTGCGGACGAGAGTCCGCTCGACGTCGCGGAAGTCGGTGCGGGCGTCGAAGAGGCCTTGGAAGCCGGCCCGCTCGTCGGTGGTCGCGTTCACGGCGGCGAGAAAATCGGGGACGTCCACGACCTCGGCCGCCAAGTAGCCGGTCACGCGCTCGCACTCGTCGTTCCACATCGCGGCCCGGCCCTCGGCGTCGAAGGCGCAGACCAAGGCCGGCATCCGCTCCAGCATCAGCCGCAGCCGCTCTCCTTCGGCGCGCAGATTCGCCGCCTCGCGGTGGCGGTGCGCCGCCGCCCCCGCGGCGAGGAGCAACCCGAGGGCGAGGACGGAGATCGTCGCCAGGAAGAGCGGCCGATGGCGGACGTAGAAGCTCGGCGGCTCGCCGAGGACGAAGCTGCCGGGCGGCAGCGCCGCAAGCGACATCCCGAAGCGCCGCAGCTGGGCGTAGTCGAACGCGAAGCGGACGGTGGGCTTGGTCTCGATGGGGATCGTCGCGGGGCTGCGCCCGTCGAGGATCTCCAGCGCGACCCGCGCGGCGCGCTCTCCCTGCAGGCGCCCGCCGAGGAGGCTCCCGCCGACGATGCCGTGGCCGAGCGCCGCCTCGTGCATCCCGAACATCGGCTGCCGCACGCGGCCCCGGAGCATCTCCGGGAGTTCCCAGAGATCGGTGAAGCGTCCTTGAGCGTCGGTGAGGAAAGGCAGGTACAGGATGAAGCCGTCGCCCGGGGAAAGCGCCGCCAGTTCCTCGACGAGGTCGGGGATCGTCTTGGAGCGGACGAAACGGAGCGTCAGGCGGTTCGCGAACGGCGCGAGTTCCCGCTGCATCTCCCGGCGCATCGCCTGGCCGGTCTCCGTGTCGTCCACGACGACCGTCGCCGTGCGCGCCGCGGGCAGGAGGCGCAGCGCGGCCGCGACCGTGCCTCCGGCGTCCATCGCTTCGCCGATGCCGGTGGCCCACGGCTTGCC
>JAJFTU010000303.1 GCA_021372775.1 bacterium
GTTCGACCTGCGCGGCGGGGCGGAGTTCGCCGACGCGGTCTGCCGCAACGTCCGGCTCATCCGCCACGCGACGAGCCTCGGCGCGGTGGAGTCGACGATGGAGCGGCGCGCGGCGATCCCCGGCCAGGAGCACCTGCCGCCTTCGCTGCTGCGCCTCAGCGTCGGCATCGAGGACCCCGACGACCTCTGGTCCGACCTCGATTCCGCGATCCGCGCCGCGGCGCGCTGAACGCCGGGGCTCGACGCGCGGTTCGCGCTCGGCGCGGGCTGTTGCATGGGCGGGAGACGGCTCGCGAGGAGCGGCGCGTTCGGGGCGCCGGCGGAAGCGACAGGGGAAACGACAGGGATAGTGACAGGGAAAGTGACAGGGGAAACCTCAGGGGAAACGACAGGGAAACGCCAAGGAGAACGACAGGGAAACGCCGAACGACGGAGCAAACGCCAGAGGAAACGCCGGAGAGCGCCGGGGCGGACGCCCGCGCAAACCGCGGAGGCGACCTTCGGCTGCGGCGCCTCCCCGAAATCCAGATTCACGAAACTCTGCGTCGGCGGCCTGAAGGGACCGTACTGGCCGCGGCCGGTGAGGAGCGGCGCGAGCTCGCGCACCGCCGAGTAGAACGTCGAACTGCCGGTGACTCCTGCGAGCTTCGCGATCCCTTCCGGGCTGTCCTCGACCGATCCCGGCGCGAGCGCGCCGGACGCGACGATGTTGATCGCGCACGGCGGCGCCGGTTCTTCATTTGGAGAGACGGTCACGCTGAGTCGGACGCGCCCGCTTTTCAGATCCTTGCTTGAGCCGAGGGACACCACTGCCTTCACGTTCACGATCGCGCCGGGGGCGGATTTCAGCCTGACGAACGGTGCGGGGCTTCGCCGCCCGCTTGACGAGGCGATTCGACGTGTGCGCCGCCCGCATCGCATAGTCGGGGTCGCACTTCAGCCGGATGAGTTCATCCATCGCTTCTTCCTGGACCTGCCCGGACTCCCAGCGCTTGACGCTGGCGTCGCCGACCTTGAGGAAACGCGCGAACTGATTCTGGCTCATGCCCAACGCCGCCCGGAACGACCGAATCTCGCCGCTCGTCAACAGCCCACGAGTCCTGCGGTAGACGTCGGCGACGCGCACGTTGAACGCGGGCATCTCCGGGCCGGGGATGGCGCTGAAGTGGCACTTCGCGCAGACCAGACCCTTCGCCTCGATGGCGTACTTCTCGCCGCGGAACTCGCCGGAGAAGACGGCCGTGCGTCGGCTGATCGCGCCGCCGCAAAGGGGGCAACTCAGCGTGTCTTCTTGCATGGCTCGTCCTCGTGTATGTCGAGATCTCGTTCCGCGCCTTCCGCGGCTTGCGATCGCATTCGCGGCATGACGGCCGATCCGGCACCGCGGTATCAAATGATACTATTCGGCGCCACGGGAGGGTTGGCGACGCAAAATGTCGGCGTCCTCTCCGCCGTGCCGACGTTTTGCGTTGACCGGAGTTGCAGCGCGACGCATATTGTCGGCATGGCGATCATCCGTGCCGACAAAGTGAGCCACCGTACCGGGGCCGGCGGACCCCTCGGCCGGCTCCGCGCGGCCGGCGTCGCGGCGTACTTCAGCCCGGGAGCGCTCGAAGCGGCCGGCCTGACCCGCGACCAGCTTCCCGCTCTCGTGCGCTCCGGCGGCGTCGAGCGCGTCGGCCGCGGGCTGTACCGGATCGCGGCGGCCGAGCCGACCGAGAACGCCTCGCTCGCCATGGCCTGCGCGCGCGTTCCGACCAGCGTCGTTTGCCTGCTTTCCGCGCTGCGCGTCCACGGCATCGGAACCCAGACGCCGGCCGAAGTCTGGCTCGCCATCCCGCACAAGGCCCGCGCGCCGCGCCTGCGCGAACTTCGGCTCCGCATCGTGCGCTTCAGCGGCCCGGCGTGGACGCTCGGGGTGCAGCGGACGGAGTTCGAGGGCGTGCCGGCGCTGATCACCTCGCCGGCGCGCACGGTCGTCGACTGCTTCCGCTTCGAGCGGCTCGTCGGCCCC
>JAJFTU010000304.1 GCA_021372775.1 bacterium
AGTAGCGCGGCTTGCGGTCGTAGACGAAGGCCCGGCGCTCGCGGCCGGGGAGCAGCTTCATCGGGATCTCGACGTCGAGCCGCTTCCCGTCGCGCAGGATCCTCGCCTTGAGCTTCTCGCCGACCTGCAGCAGGTCGAAGAGGCGGCCGACGGAGAAGCGCATGCCGTCCATCTCGACCGAGCCGTCGTTGGCGACGACGCGGCCCTGCGCGGCGAGGAGGACGTCCCCTTTCCGCAGGATCCCCTCCGCCGACGAGCCCGGCCAGACGGTCTCGACGTAGATCCCCGACTCGCCGTCGGCCATCCCCATCCGCTTGCGGCGGGCGGGGCTCTCCATCGCCGAGCGCTCGACGCCGAGATCCGGGTAGCCGTCGTACTTCCCGTCGGCGACGTCGTCGAGGAAGTGCCTGATCACCTCGACCGGGATGAAGAAGCCGACCCCCTGCAGCGCCTGCGCCCCTTGGAACGCGACGCCGACGACCTTGCCGTCCTGGATGACGGGGCCGCCGCTGTTGCCGGGGTTGATCGCGGCGTCGGTCTGCACGGCCAGGTGCGCGTCGGCCGACGAGTGGGCGTAGCCCTGCGTCTCGATGCGCGAGACGACGCCGCGCGTCGAGGAGAGCTGCGCGCCGCCGGCGGGGTAGCCGTAGGTCTCGACCGTCGAGCGCAGCGCGGGCAAGCCGCCGAACTCGAGCGGCGGGATCTTGTCGAGCAGCGACGGATCGGCGAGCTCGAGCACCGCCAGATCGCAGTCGTGCCCGATCACCGCGACCTTGGCCGGATGCGGGTTGGGGTCGTTGTTGAGGAAGACCATCAGCAGCCGCGCGTCGCTGACGACGTGGGCGTTGGTCATGATCTTCTTGCCGGAGACGACGAAGCCGGAACCGCTGCCCGCCCTCGTCGGCTGCATGTCCCAAGGCGCCCACCAGTTGGGGCGCTGCGCGTAGTTGATGATGCGCGCCACCGAAGCCTCGATCGGCGCGGCGAAGGCGCCGGACGAGGCGGCGCCGGACGCGCACAGCAGCAGCGCGCCCACGACGGCCCAAGTTCGCTTCACGTTGTCTCTCCTTGCCCCCCGGCCGCGCCGAATGCGCGTCGGACCGGCAGATTGTAGGGCCGGTGGCGCCGTCCGCGGCGCGGCGCCAGCATCGATTTCGCGGCGCCGCTTCGGCGCGCCGCCGGCTTCGATTCGGCGGCGCCGCGCGCCGCGCGGAGGTCTCCCGCCATGCGACTCGTCCCGCCCGCCGCGCTGCGCGCGCTCCCGCTGGTCGCCGTTCTCGCGGCCCTCGCCGCCGCGCCCGCCGCGGCGGGGACGGCCGAGGTCTCGTTGGACGGCGCGGCCGTCGCCTCGTTCCTCGCCGCGCAACTCCCGCCGCCGACGAAAGTCGCCACGCCGCTCGGGACGATCACGGCCAAGTTCGTGGCCCCGGAGTCGGTCTCGTTCGTGGACGGCACGGTCGAGGCCCGCTTGGGGCTGCGCCTCGTCGAGCCGGGAATCGCCGGCGCTGCCCGCTTCCGCTTCCGTCCCGAGGTGGACGAGAAGGCGGGGGTGGTGCGGCTCGCGGTCGTGCGCGCTGTGGGGGAGGGGCCGCTGGCTGTCCTGCCCGACGTCGCCGCGCTGTTGCCCGCGCCGCGCCAGCCGACCGTGTTCCGCTGGGCGCTGGGGGCCAAGGACGGCGCGCGCACGCCGATGCGGGCGACGATCAGGCGGGTCGAGGTCCGCGAGGACCGGCTCGTAATCACCCTCGACGTCGAAGCGGGCGCGCTCTAGCGTCGCGGACCGCGTCCCAGAACGCGAAAAAGCGCCCGGAAGGGGCGCTTTTCGGCGTTCGCGGTGATTGGCAGGGCTACGGGGAGTCGAACCCCGGTTTCATGGCTGAGAACCACGCGTCCTGGACCCCTAGACGATAGCCCCGCGACGCGAACGTGGGGATTATAAGGACGGCGCCCGGCCTGTCAAATGGAAAAAACGGGAGCGGCCGAATCGCGCGTTCCGCGGCGCTCGACCCGATCTTCGGGGCCGCTCGCCCTCGGCCTCGACGCGCTCTTCGGGGCCGGCCGTCTGCGGCCTCGACGCGATCCTCGGGGCCTGCCGCCCTCGGCCCCGCCGCGCTCCCGCCGCCGCTCGGCGCGCCGCGCCTCCGCGTGCCCGCGGCAAACGAAAGCCCCCGTCCGCGTCGGCGGAGCGGGGGCCTTCGCGCGATCGGACGGGCGCTATTCGCCGGCGGGGTGGTCCGGCGCCTCGTCGTCGTTCGGCTCCGGTTCTTCGTCGAGTTCGACGACGCGCGGCTCGAACGAGGGCTCGGGCGCCGCGGGGGCGACCGGCTCGGGGGCGGACGGAACGACCGGCGTCGGTTCCGGCTCGGCCGGGACGACCGGCTCGGGCGCGGGCGTTTCGACGACGACCGGCGCCGCGGGGGCGACCGGCGTCGCCGGGATCACGCGATGGACGCGGACGCGCTTCGGCTTCGGCGCGGGGGCGGGCGCCGGGGTCTCGCCGGCGGTCGCCTGCGGGGCGACGTCTAGCGAGCGGCGGACGGTGGTGCGCGCGACGGTCGGCGCCTTCGGCTGCTTGACGGGCGGCGCGGCCGCGGGCTTCTGCAGCTTCACGCTGCGGCGCGTCGCGGTCTTCGCCGGGGCGCTCGGCGCGGTCTTCGGCGCGATCGGCTTCGGGGCGACGGCCTTCGGCGCGGCCTTCTTCGGGACGATCTTCTTCGGGGCGGCCGGCTTCGGGGCGACCTTCTTCGGAACGATCTTCTTCGCGGCGGCCGGCTTCGGCGCCAGCTTCTTCGCGGCGGCCTTCTTCGGCGCGGCCTTCTTGGGCGCCGGCTTCTTCGCGGCGGCCTTCTTCGGCGCGACCTTCTTCGGCGCCGGAGCGGCCTTCTTCGCGGCGGCCTTCGCCTTCGTGGGCGGCGCGACCTTCTTCTTGGCGGGCTTCGCGGCCTTTTCGGCCTTCGGCGCGGCCTTCTTCTTGGCCGGCTTGGCCTTGGCCGGCGCGACCTTCTTCGCCGTCTTCTTCACGCTCTTGGTCTTCTTGTCCCGGCTCGACGCGGCCTTCTTCGCCATCGAAAAACCTCCTTCGCTCTCGCGCGCGGTCTTTCGACCCGCTCGATCGATCATAGCAAAAGGGCGCGTATTCATCGCGCCTTTCGGGCGCCGAATCTTCGCTTCCGCCTCCGCGGGCCCTCTCGCCGGCGCGCGCGGACGCTCAGCGCCGCGCCCGCAGCCACGCGACGATCTCGGCCGAGGCGTCGACGTCGCCGTGGCCTCCGCCCTCGCGCCGCACGTAGGTCACGTCGAACCCCATCCGCTTGAGCTGTTCGACCCACGCGTCGGTCGGCCCGACCGGGACGACGGGGTCCGCGGCGCCGTGGATCACGAGGAACGGCGTGCGCGGCGTCGTCTTCTCGGCCATCGCCGCGACGTTCGCCTCGGGGGCGGAGCTGTAGAGATCGCGCGGCCCCGCCCCTTCGAGGATCGCCCCGTCGAACAGGCCGGGGCGCGCGAAGGCGAGCCGCCAGCCGGCGTAGCCGCCCATCGAGAAGCCGTAGAGGTAGACGCGCCGCGGCCGGCAGAGCTGCTTGGCGAAGGCGAGGGCGTCGAGGACGTCGTCCTCGGCCGGGCCGAGGAAGCGGTCGACGGGGTTGCGGCCGCGCGGCCCGACGACGAGCGGGGCGACGCCGCGGGCCTCGTAGGCGAGGCGCGCCACGGTGCGCACTTCGTCGTCGCCGGCGCCGTGGAGCGCGACGATCACGTCCCGCGGAACCGCGGGGTCGAAGCGCTCGGGCAGCGAGACCGTGAGCGGCCGCATCTCGCCGTCGCGGGACGAGGGAAGCGCGACGGCGTGGAGGCCGGGGGCCGTCAGCGGGCCGCGGTCGAGATCGGCCAGCGCGAGCCGCACCGCCTCCAGCGCCGCCGCCAACGGCGCCGGATCGTCGCGCGGGCCGAGGGCGCGGCGCGCCGCCTCGGCCGTCTCCTTGGCCAGCCGCAGGCCGCCGAACGTCGCGCGGCGCCGCAGGTCGTCGGTCGGCGGCGCGGCGAGCGCGGCTTCGGCGCGGGGGAGCAGCGTCTCGTCCGGCCGGAGGATCGTCTCCTCCCAGACCAGCGCCCCTTCGAGCACGGCGCGCAGGGTGAGCGTGTCCATTGCCTCGCGGGGCAGCGCGATCCGCTCTTCGATGACCTGCGCGCCGGGGCGGAGCTGCACTGCGCGGCGGCGGCCGGCGAGCCGGCGCCCTTCGCCGTCGAGGACCGCGACGTCGAGCTGCGCTACGGCGGCCTCCGGGGCGGCGGCGTGGATCCGCGCCTCGAGCGGCGCGCCGACGACCCGCGTCGGGATTTCGACCGACACGACGCGCCCGGTCGAGCCGTCGAGCTCGAGCGTCGTCGGCGCGAAGCGGCGCACGGCCGAAAGTTCGCCGTCGAACTCCGGATCGGGCACGAGGCTCGCGGCGGCGCGGCCGCGCGGCGTCGCGGCGACGACGACCACGTTGAGGCCGATCCGCCGATCGGCCAGTGGACGAAGCGCTCCGAGCGCCGGCCAGGGGAGGCGAATCTCGTAGACGGTGCGGCCCGCCGCTGCGTCGTTCTCGATCCGCGGCGCGAAGGCCGGGTGGGACTGCAGGCGCCATTGGCCGTCGATCGCGAGGAGCGTGGCGCGCGGGCGGCCGCCCTCGAGGTGGAAGCCCCACGCGTAGAACCGCGCGCCGGACGTGGGCGGCGCGCCGGGGCCCGTCTCCCGGGCGGGTGCGGCCGTCGCGGCGGCGGCTGTCTCCCGAGCGGGTGCGGCCGTCGGCTTGCCGCGCTCCGCGGCCGCCGCTTCCTCCGGCGCGGGGCGCTGGACGTTGACGACGAGGCCGTCGCCGACGCGCCAGCCGCGCGCGGCGTCGCGCGGCGGCGGTCCCTCGACGACGACCCGCAGCCGCAGCCCTTCGCTCGTCAGCGTCGCCTCGCCCGCCGCGCGCGGCGACCCGGCCGGGCCGCCGAGCGTGAACGGCGTCGGCTTCCCTTCGCGCAGCGTCAGGCTCTTCGCCCGCGCCGCCTCGTCGAGCCGCCGCTTGAGCCGAGCGAGGAGCGCCGCGACGCGCGGGTCGCCGCGGAGCGGGTCGATGTCGGCGTCGGCGGCGAGGAGCGCCGCGTCCTCGAAGCCGTGCGCCGCGGCGTCCTCCAACGCCGCGGCCGCCTCCGCGGCGCGCCCTTGGCGGGCGAGGACGCAGGCGAGGTTGTAGCGCGCGGTCGCGTCGCCGGGAAACGCCTCGATCCGGCGGCGCAGCAGCCGCTCGGCGGCGGGGAAGTCCCGGTTCTGGTAGGCGACCGCGACCTGTCGGTCGAGGTCGTCGCTCGGCGCGGTCGCCTGCGCCCGCGCGACCGGCGGAACGGCGGCGGCGAAGGCGCCGAGGGCGAGGATGACGGCGGCGGCGGATCGGCGGGGCATGTCGTCCCTCCTGCTTCGATGTCCGGGGCGCCGCGCGCCGTGGAAAAACCGCGGCGCGCGGCGCCCCGTGACTTCTACTTCGAAGACGGCGCGTGCGTTCCGAACCAGGCGCGGATTTCGGCGCGGGCGTCGAAGTCGCCGTGCCCGCCCCCTTCGCGGCGGACGTAAACGATGTCGTAGCCGAGCCCCTTCAGCTTGGCGACCCACGCGTCGGTGGGGCCGATCGGCACGGAGCGGTCGGCTGTGCCGTGGAGCACGAGGAACGGCGTCTCCTTGGCCGCCTTGCCGGCGAGCGGCTCGACGCTGGTCTCCGGACGGCCGGAGCCGGCGAAGTAGGGGCCGCCGCCGTTGACGATCGCGCCGTCGAAGACGCCGGCATGGCGGAACGGGATCCGCCAAGCGGCGAAGGCGCCCATCGAGAAGCCGTAGATGAAGACCTTGCGCGCCGGGCAGAGGGTCTTGGCGAGCTTCGCCGCGTCGAGGACGTCGATCTCCGTGGCGTCGAAGTACCAGTCGGAGAGGCCGCGCCCGCGCGGCGCGACGATCAGCGGCGCGAACGGGCCGAGCGTCGCGGCGACCTCGGCCACGATGCCCTGTTCGTCGACGCCGCTGCCGTGGAGGGCGACGACGACGTCCCGCGGGACGCTCGGATCGAACCCCTCCGGAATCCAGATCGTGAGCGGCTGGAGCGATCCGTCCACCGACGAGCGGACCGCCGCGAGGCGGGCGCCGGGGCGGACGAACGGACCGACGGACGCGTCGAGGTCGTTCAGCGTCGCGCGCAGCGCCGCGAACGACTCGGCGGCGCGCGCGGGATCGTCGCGCGGACCGGCCGCCTTGAGTTCCGCGGCGGCGGCGGCGCGCGCCAGCCGGAGCGCGTCGAGACCGGCGCGGCGGCGCGGATCGGCGGGAACGGGCGCGGCGAGGGCCTCGTCGGCGCGCGCGAGGAGCGCGCCGTCGGGGCGAAGGATCGTTTCGCGCCACTCGGGCGCCCCTTCGAGGGCGACGCGCAGCGTCATCAGGCCG
>JAJFTU010000305.1 GCA_021372775.1 bacterium
TCGCCCGCCGCGGCGCGCAGCGCGCGCAGCGCCGCCGCCGAGGCTTCGTCGTCGAGCGGGCAGCGGTTGAGGATCAGGCCCGGGCGGAAGCGCGGCCCCGCCTCTCCGGCGTCGCTGCGGATCGCGTCCATGTCCCGCACGAGGTCGTCGAGCGTGTTGTAGACGCGCGGCGAGCGGAGCGGCGTCCCCGCGCCGCGCCGCGTCGCGCGGCGCGAACGGGCCAGCCGCAGGTAGGCGCCGCCCGCGGCCAGCGCCGCCGGGTCGGTCGTCGAGACGAGGTACTGCGCGTCGCCGGCGAGGAACAGGTCGAGCGCCTGATGGGCGGTCGAGGCGGGAAGGTCGACGACGACGAACTCGGCCGGCAGCTGCCGCAGCTCGGAGACGAGGCGGTCCACGTCCGACCCGCGGAGCGAGGCCGGGCGGATCGTCTCCGGCGCGCCGGGCACGAGGAACAGCCGGCCGCCGAGGTCGGCGGAGATCATCAGCTCGGCCATCGAGAGCGCCTCGCCGCGCAGCAGTTCGAGGACCGAGCGCTGCGGGCGCAGCTGGCCGAGAAGCAGGTGCTGCTCCGCGTTCTGGAAGTCGAGGTCCACGAGGCAGGTGCGGGCGCCGCGATGGGCCAGGGCGACGGCGAGATTGGCGGCCGCGAACGACCGTCCAACACCGGCGACGCCCGAACCGATCGTGACGACGCGCATCGCGCCCTCCCGAGGTTCTTATTGGCGCGGCGGGGCCGGACTTTAGCCGCCGAGGCGACAAATCGTGGTGCGGCGCGTCACTCGAGGAACATCGGCAGGCCGATGACCGCGTCCAGTTTCGGCCGGTACTGCGGGACGTCGTAGTAGCGCCCGACGTCCACCCGCCGCACCCCCTCGCCGACGATCGAGATCGGCTTGGTCGCGTAGCGTCCGCCCTCGATCGCCACGAGCCGCCCCGTCTCGCCCCGCGCGACGAGGTCGGCGGCGATCCGCCCGAAGTTGATCGCGACGAGCCGGTCGAGCGAGTCGGGCGGGCCGGAGCGCATCAGGTAGGCGAGGTTCTGGTAGACGACGCCGTCGCCGGTCTTGTTCTTGACGTAGTCGCCGAAGAGGAGCCCCACGCCGCCCAGCTTGCGGTGGCCGAAAGCGTCCGGATCGCCCCATTCCAAAGGCGCGCCGCCGGCGAGCGACGCCCCTTCGGAGACGGTGACGACGGCGTAGCCGGAATGGCTGTCCCGCCGGTCGCGCTGCAGCAGGTCGAGCGCGCGCTCGGGATCGAACGGCACCTCGCTGATCAGCACGCGGTCGGCGGCGGAGAGCAGGCCGACCATCAGCGACGTCTCGCCCGAGTTGCGCCCGAACAGCTCGACGATCAGGTACCGCTCGTGCGAGCCGGCGGGGCTGCGCAGGTCGGCGACCATGTTCACCGAGCGGCTGACGGCGGTGGAAAAGCCGACGCAGTAGTCGGTGCCGAAGACGTCGTTGTCCATCGTCTTCGGAATGCCGACGACCGGAACCCCCTCCTCCGCCAGACGCTTGGCGAAGGAGAGCGTGTCGTCGCCGCCGATCGCGACGAGCGCCTCGAGGTGCAGCCCCTCGATCGCGCGGATCGCCTCCGCCGTCAGGTCCACGAGCCCGGCCTCGTTCGGCGGCGGCGCGGCGGCGAGCAGGTGCGCGGGGACCTCGCGCCGCGGCACGGCGGCGGGGTTGGTGCGCGAGGTGTGGAGGATCGTCCCGCCGGTGCGGTCGATCGTGCGCGTGCGGCTCTTGGTCAGCCGCACCGCCCACTCCGCCTCCGGCTCGGGGCTGTCCGGCCCGGCGTGCAGCAGCGCCGACCAGCCGCGCCGCAGCCCCCACACTTCCCAGCCCGCGTCCTCGAGGACCCAGGCGAGCGTCTTGATCGCCACGTTGAGGCCGGGGACGTCGCCGCCGCCGGTGAGCACGCCCATCTTCCGCGCCATCGATGCACCGAAAACGGGGCGGCCCCTCGCCGGAGCCGCCCCGCGGGAAAGGTCGGGCCCGTGGCCCCTGGTCACTCCGCGAGGCGGAGCGTCAGGTCCACCACGCGGTTGGAGTAGCCCCACTCGTTGTCGTACCAGGCGAGGCAGCGCAGCTCGCGCGGCCCGAGCATCTGCGTCGAGGGGGCGTCGAAGATCGAGGAGTGCGGGTTGCCGATGATGTCGGAGGAAACGAGCGGATCCTCGCTGTACTGCAGCACGCGCCGCAGCGGGCCGTCGGCGGCCTCCTTCATGCGGCGGTTGACCTCGTCGGCCGTCGTCTCGCGCCCGAGGCGGACGACGAGGTCGACGATCGAGCCGTCCGGCACCGGCACGCGCATCGCCATCCCGTCGAGCTTTCCCTTGAGGTGCGGCAGCACCTTGCCCACGGCGCGCGCGGCGCCGGTGGTCGTCGGGATGATGTTCTGCGTCGCGGCGCGGGCGCGGCGGAAGTCCTTGTGCGGGACGTCGGCGAGGCGCTGGTCGTTGGTGTAGGCGTGGACCGTCGTCATGAAGCCGCGCTCGATCCCGAAGGCGTCGTCGAGCACCTTGGCCACCGGCGCGAGGCAGTTCGTCGTGCAGGAGGCGTTGGAGACGATCTTCGGCCCGGCGGCGAGGACGTCGTCGTTGACGCCGAGGACGACGATCGCGTCCACGTCGTCCTTCGGCGGCACGGTGAGGATGACCTTCTTCGCCCCCGCGGCGAGATGCTTCTCGAGGTTGGCGCGGTCGCGGAAGACGCCGGTCGATTCGACGACGATGTCGGCGCCGACGTCGGCCCACGGCAGCCGCGCGGGATCCTTCTCCGCCGTGAGGCGGATCGGCTTCATCCCCTCGATCTTGAGGGCGCGCTCCTCGTGGTCCACGCGCCGCTGGAACGGCCCCATCACGGTGTCGAAGCGCAGCAGGTAGGCGAGCTGCTCGGCGCGGTAGAGGTCGTTGATCGCGACGACCTCGACGTCGTCGCGGCGGCTCATGATGCGGAAGACGGCCCGGCCGATCCGGCCGAAGCCGTTGATGCCGACCCTGACGCTCATCGTCCCTCCTCCGCCGAATCGCCGTCCAGCTCGTCGAAGCGCCGCAGCAGGTC
>JAJFTU010000306.1 GCA_021372775.1 bacterium
CGGCGCGGGCGGCGATGACGATGTACGCGGTGCAGGGGGCGGTCGGGCGCGACGGCGCGGCCGGCTGCCGCGCCCCCTCGGACGACTCGCCCGCGGCGCCCGACGTCGCGACGCCGGAAGGGCGGAGCGCGCTGGCGGCGCGGCTCGGCGGGACCGACGTCGTCGAGCTCGGGGCGATCGTCGCCGAGTTCGACGCCAGGCCGAAACGCCGCGACGGCTTCGGCGTCGTCGCCGGGCGGCGGATCGTCTTCGGCCTCGCGACGAAGATCGGGAAGGACGGCGCGCGGAGCGCGCAGCTCGCGCTGCAGGAGCGGACCGCCGCGCGGCCGCTGGCCGTCGAGCGGCTCGCGCTCGAGGGGCGGAAGCCGGCGTGGGTCGTGCGCGAGGTTCCGGGCGCCGCCGGGACCTGCGTCGCCGTCCGCCTCGCGATGCAGGACGAGGATGCGCCGACGACCGTCGCGACGGCGGGGGGCGTCGCGCCCGACGACAAGGACGTCGTCCCGCCTCGTCTGCTCGAGATGACGCCGCCGGTCTACCCGCGGTCGTTGGCCCGCGAACTTCGCGACGTGAAGGTCGGCATGGCCGTCGTCGTGGACGCCGAAGGGCGTTGCCGCTTCGGCGCGCTCGAGAAGACCCCGCCGCGCAACGAGGACGCGGCGATGGCCGCGCTCGACTCGGCCGCCGCGGCCCGCTTCGCTCCGGCCGCGAAGAACGGCCGGCCCATGCCGATGCGCTGGACCATCTTCGTGACCTACGCGCGGGACTGACGCCGCGCGCGTTCCCCGCGCGATTCTCCGTACCATTCCCGCGTCGGCGCGAAAGGCGCCGCGGGAGGTCTTGGATGAGCGAGCCGAAGGTCGCGAAGAAGGGGCCGTACGCGGTCGAAGTGGAGGCGGGGAAGACCTACTACTGGTGCGCCTGCGGGCTCAGCGCCGCGCAGCCGTTCTGTGACGGCTCGCACAAGAGCGTCGGGGCGGCGCCGACGGCCTACGCGGCGGAGAAGTCGGGCGAGGTCCACTTCTGCGGCTGCAAGCGGAGCGGGACCAAGCCGCTGTGCGACGGCAGCCACCGCGACATCTGATGCCGTGGGCCGTGCCGCCGCACCGTCCGCGGTGTCCGCGCCGTCCTCTGCGTCCTGGCCGTCCTCGGCGTCCGCGGCGAAGAGAAGCGCGCCGGGGCCGCGTCGCGGCGGCCCCGGCGCGGCGCGTCAGTGTTCGCGGCGGAGGACGAAGTCGCCGGCGCGCGTCGCCGGCGCGAGCGTCCAACCGGGCTTGAGCGCCAGCGTCCAGCCGTCGCCGGCGAGCGGGCGCGCGGCGGGATCGTTCGGCGCGGACACGACGAAGGCCGCGAAGCCGGGGGCGATCCGCGCGCCGTTCCGCGCGTCGAGGACGCCCCACGCGCCGGCCACCCGCAGGTGCGGGTAGGCGTCGCCGTCCTCGCCGAGCGGCGTCACGTCGCGCGGGTCGAACTCGAAGTTGGCGTCTTCGTTGGGGAGGATCAGCGCCGGCCCGTCCACGAGCCGCGCGCGGTAGGAGGCGAGCCGCTTCGCGAGCCGCTCGGCGCGCGCGTCCTCTTCCTTCCGCAGCGCCGCGCCGTCGTAGGCGGCGGCCCGCGCGTCCGCTTCCTTCGCGACGTCCGCGGCGGGGACGAGGCCGAGCGCCGCGCCGAGGCGCGCGCCGAGGTCGTCCTTCCCCGTCAGTCCCTTGCGCCAGGCCGGCGCGGCGTCGTCGAGCAGCAGGCCGTAGAGCGGGCCGCTGGCGTAGGCGAAGGAGCGCACGTACGAGGGCACGCCCTCGACCGTCTCCGCCCAGCGGAGCGCCGCGGCGCGCGGGTCGGTCTGGCCGAGCCTCACGCCGGTGTACTGCGCCAGCCCCTCGTTCATCTCCAGCGTCCGCTCGATCTCCGCGGCCTCGGCGCCGTACAGCGCGCGGCGGCGGGCGCGGAAGACGAGCGCGTCGGCCGCGGCTTGGCGCCGCTCGGGGCCCGAGGCGCGGAGCGCGGCGGCGAGGGCGCGCCATTCGAGGCGCAGCCAGAAGCGGCCTTGGAGTTCGCCGAGGTGCCGCGGCAGGGCGTTCGTCAGCGGAAAGCCGAGGCCGTCCTGCACGCGGTGCCACATCTCGTGGGCCAGCATCTCGCGGCGGTCGTCGGCGCCGTCGGGCAGCGGCAGCAGGAGCATCGTCCAGCGCACGCCGCTCCAGGTCGTCGTGGTGTTCGCGGCGACGACCTCGTCGGTCAACGCGCCGGCGAAGAGCCCGCCGGCCGTCGGCGTCAGCCTGCCTTGCGCGTCGGCCTGGTTGGCCAAGACGCGCCGCGTCTCCTGATCGACGAAGATCAGCGGCCCGTAGAGCGGGCGGCCCCACAAACGGCCGCCGTCGGCGTCGGAGACGGCGCGCGCCTCCGCCAAGTGCCGCGCGACCGCGGCCGGATCCGGAACGACGGGCGCCGGCGACTCGGCGCGCGCGAGAGGCGCGAGGAGCGCGAGCGAAACGGCGGCGATCCACCAACGAGCCATCGACCCCTCCTTTTCGGGAACCGCCGCAGTCTACGCTGCGCCGACCGGGCACGGCGGCCTTCCGCGCGGACGGCGGCGACGCGCCGGCGAGTGGTTCCGAGGCGCGGGCGCGGGGCGGATAGAATCGGCGCACGCCCCGCGGAGGGCGCGGACGGAGGGAACGGGATGAACGAGAGCGCGCCGCGCGGCCGCATGGCGTACGTGGACAACCTGCGTTGGCTGATGATCGTCTTCGTGGTGCTGGTCCACGCCGCGGTGACCTACTCCGGGATCGGCAGCTGGATGTACATCGAAGAGCGCCCGCTCGGCGCCGCGGCGTTCGTCGGCTTCGCCGTCTTCCAGTCGTTCACCCAGGCCTACTTCATGGGGTTCCTGTTCCTGCTCGCCGGCTACTTCGCGCCGTCGTCGTACGACCGCAAGGGCTGCCGCCGCTTCCTCGCCGACCGCGCCTTCCGCCTCGGCGTCCCGACGCTGCTCTACATGTTCGTCCTCGGCCCGTTCGCGCGGTTCGTCCTGCTGCGCCCGGAGAACAGGTCGTTCGGCGAGCTGTACGTGCGCTACGTCTCGACCGACCGCCTGCTCTCCGGCACCGGCCCGCTCTGGTTCGCCGCGGCGCTGCTCGTCTTCTCCGCCGTCTACGCGCTCGGGCGGCGCGCGCTCGGCGACCGGCCGCCGCGCCCCGCGCGGCCGGTTCCCGGGAGCGTCGCCGCGGCCGCGCTGGCGGCGACGATCGCGCTCGCCGCGTTCCTGATCCGCGTCGTCCAGCCGATCGGGACGAACGTGTACAACATGCAGCTTTGCTTCTTCGCCCAGTACGTCGCGCTCTTCGCCGTCGGGATCGCGGCGCGGCGCAACGATTGGTTCGAGCGGATCCCGCGGGCGACCGGCAGGCGCTGGCTCGTCGGCGCGCTGGTCGGCGGCACGGCGTTCTGGTTCGCGATGATGGCCGCGGGGAACGCCGCCTCCGGCGACCTGCGGCCGTTCTTCGGCGGCTTCCGCCGGGAGGCCGCGGCGTACGCGCTGTGGGAGTCGTTCTTCTGCGTCGGCGTCTGCCTCGGCCTGCTGGTCCTGTTCCGCGAGCGGTTCGACCGGCGCGGCCGCGTCGCCGCCTTCCTCTCCGACAACTCGTTCGGCGTCTACGTGCTCCACGCGCCGGTGCTCGTCGCCGTCTCCGTCGTCCTGCGCGGGCTCGACGCGCCGCCGGCCGCGAAGTTCGCGCTCGCCGCGGCGGCGACGCTCGCGGCGACGTTCCCGCTGAGCCATTTCGTATTCCGCCGCATTCCGTTGTTGAAGCGCGTTTTCTGAAACCGTCGCCGCGGGGCCGACCCGCGCCGCGGCCGCGGCGCCGCGCGCCGAATGGCGGTCTGCTATCATGCCGCGGCCGTGCGCCGAGCCTCGGCGCCGCGGCCGACCGCTCTCTTGGGGGAACGATGACGCGCATCGCCACGGCTCTGTCGCTTGCTGTCGCTCTGTCCTTGCCCGCCTTCGCGGCCGTCGCGCCGTCGTCCGGGCGCGGGACGCCCAACGAGGTCGACCTCGTGCAGCCGTGCTCCGCGCTGCAGCCGATCAACGACGCGCAGTCGTCCTACATCGGCACCGAGTACACCGCCTCCAACTTCGTCTGGAACGGCCGGGAATACGCCGCGGTGATCGTGCAGCGGCTCCTCGCCCTCCGCCCGATCGGCTCCTACTACTACGCCTTCTACCTGCAGCCGGTCTTCGCCGACGGGCAGGCCGACGGCTCGATGATCTTCCTCTTCTCGGACACCCGCGCGCCGGCCACCGGCTCGCTCCAACTCGCCTGGAACGGGTCGGCCTTCGGGCTCGTCTGGGCGGCGAGCGCGACGTCGAACTACGACGTCGCGTTCGCGCGGATCGTGCCCGACGCGACGAATCGCTGGACGGCGGCCAGCCACTACGACCTGACCAGCGGCGGCGCCTCCGGCGCGTACCCGCGGCTCGCCGCGGGGCCCGAAGGGTTCATGGTCGCCTACCGCGCGTCGTCCGACATCAGGTGGCTCTTCACGCTGCTCGACGCCTCCGGCGCGGTCGTTTCGAACGGCGGGACGCAGGTCAAGGACAAGCCGTTCTACTCGGGCACGACCTGCCCGGCCGGCGACATGTCGCTGGCGTGGAGCCCGTGGCGGCACAAGTACGTCGCGGGGCTCGGCTGGGCGGCCTCCTCGACCTCCGGGTGCGCGAGCAACGGCTCGGTGACGTTGTACGGCGTGACCGTGACCGGCGACGCCGGCTGGTTCCGCAGCGAGGGGCCGCAGTCGGAAATGCTCGCCTCGGGCAGCGTCAGCGTCGTCGCGACGCCGTTCCACGAGGCGTTCTCGTACGTGGCGGGCTCGTCGCTCTACATCGCGTCGGCGACGTCGTTGACGAACGGGAAGGTCAAGACGACCGACGACAGCGCCCCGCAGCTGTTCTGGAACGGCTCGGAATACCTCGTGCTGGCCTGGGAGAGCTCGCAGGGGTGGAGCGTGCAGCGGGTCGACTCGGGGTTCCACGCCGTGGGCGCGGCGACGCCGATCGAGACCGGTTCGGTCGCGCTCGGCGAGCGCGGGTTGCTCGGATGGAGCTGGGGCCCGGAATACTACGGCGCGCTGACCGTCCGGTCGTACGGCTGCGCCGCGCCCGACGCTCCGTCCTGCCCGGAAGGGGTCGGGGCCTACGGCGTGACCGCGAGCGGGGCGACGCTCTCGTGGCTGCCCTCTTCGGACGCGTCCACGGACGTCGCCTACTACGAGGTGACGAACAACGGCGCCTTGGTCTCGCGGCAGGCCGGGACGACGCTCCCCGTCGCGTTCGGCGGCTCGGGCGCGGAGACGTTCTACGTGCGGGCCTACAACGCCGCCGGCCTGGCGAGCACCGGCTGCGCCGGGAACAACGCCGTGATCGTCGCGCCGACGGCGCAGACGGCGACGCTGACGGTGACGAAGAGCGGCGCGGACGTGAAGCTGTCGTGGGGCGCCGACCCCTCGACGCCGTCCTCCGTCTGGCGCGGCACGACCGCCCAGGTGCTGACGAAGCGCGGCTCGTCGGCGACGACGACCTTCGCCGACGCGGGCGCGGCCGTCGACGGCAACATCTACTTCTACTCGATCGACGCGCCCTGATCGGTCCTCGTCCCGCGGGCCGCGCCGCGACGCGGCCCGCGGGATCGTCTTCGCCGCCGCCCGGTCCGCGGGCCGCTCAGCGCCGCGGCAGGATCTCGATCCAGTAGCCGTCGGGGTCGGCGACGAAGTAGATCCCCATCGCCGGGTTCTCGAAGCAGACGCAGCCGAGCGCGCGGTGCCGCGCGAGCGCGGCGTCGAAGTCGTCGACGGTCAGCGCGAGGTGGAATTCGTTCTCGCCGAGGTCGTACGGCGCCGTCCGGTCGCGCAGCCACGTCAACTCGAGCTTGTGCGGCGTGGCGCCGTCGCCGAGGTAGACGAGGACGAAGCCGCCGTCCGGCGCCTCGATCCGCCGCGTCTCGACGAGGCCGAGCGCCTCGGCGTAGAAGGCGAGGCTGCGCCCCAGGTCGAGCACGTTGAAGTTGTTGTGGGCGAAGGTGAATTTCACGGCGCCGCTCCTTTGCGCCCGAAGAGTACCGCGGACCGCGGCGGCGGCCACGCCCGGGGCGCGGCCGCGGATCCGGCGGACGCCCTGCCGCTTGTTGCGCGGCGGCTCGCTCGTCCGCTACGGTAGCCGGGCCGCGCCGGGAGGCGCGGCGGGGAGGAATCGACGATGAGACTGTCTCTGGTTGGGGGGGCGCTCTTGGCGCTGGGCTTCGCGTTCGCCGGCCCGGCGCTGGCGCAGGAAGACGCCGACGGGAGCAAGGACCATCCGCTGCTCAACCGGATGGCGAACTACTTCATCTTCGAGTACCAGGCGCGCGACTTCGACAGCGACTCGTTCGAGGTCCGCGGGGCCGAGCCCGCGGTCGTCGAGGGAAAGAAGACCTTCATCGAGTACCGGATCCGCGACGAGGCGGAGCCGCCGTCGGCGCTGGCGGTGATGCGCAACTACCAGGCCGCGCTGAAGAGGCTCGGCGGGCAGGTGCTGTTCGAGGATACGGACGGGAACTACGCCAAGACGACGATCAAGGTCGAGCGGGACGGGAAGGAAGTCTGGGCCGGCGTCGTCGTGGGCGAGAACGGCGGGTACTACCGACTGACGATCGTCGAGCGGAAGGGGATGAAGCAGGAGGTCGTCGCCGACGCCGCGGCGTGGGGCGCCGACATCGCGAAGACCGGGCACGTCGCCGTCTACGGGATCCTCTTCGACACCGACAAGGCCGAGGTGAAGCCGGAGTCGGCGCCGGCGCTGGCCGAGATCGCGAGGCTCCTCGCGGCGGACCCGGCGCTCAAGCTGTTCGTCGTCGGCCACACCGACGCGGCCGGGGACTTCGCGCACAACATGAAGCTCTCCCAGGACCGCGCGGCGGCGGTGGCCGCGGCGCTCGTCGCCAAGCACGGCGTCGCGGCGGCGCGGCTCTCCGCGCAGGGCGTCGGCCCGCTGGCCCCGGTCGCGTCGAACGCGGACGAGCAGGGACGCGCCAAGAACCGGCGCGTCGAGTTGGTCAAGCGGTAGGGCGTCGATCGCGCCGGCGGCTCCGCGGCGGAACGTCCCGCCGCCGCGGCGCCGGCGCGATTCTCGACGGGGCCGTCGCCGGGTCGGCGGCGGCCGACGCTCCGCCGCGGGGCGCGTCGCGGCGCCGGGTCAGCGGCGGCCGTAGATCCAGAGGAGGTCGCGGAACCGCTCGCGGAGGAACGGCTCGAGCATCGACGGGTGCAGGCGGAAGAGCCAGTTCCCCTCGGCGACGCCCGGCGTGTTCATCCGCCCCTCCGGGCCGAGGCCGGCGAGGTCCTGGTGCGGGACGACCGCCAGGTCGGCGACCGAGGCGAGGGCGGCGCGGACGAAGTCCCAGGCGATGTCGTGGCCGGGGACGGCGAAGTAGCGGCGGACGAAGTCGCGCTCCTCCTCGGTCGCGTCGTGCTCGTACCAGCCGCGGACGGTGTTGTTGTCGTGCGTCCCGGTGTAGACGACGAGGCGCCGCCGGTGGTGGTAGGGCAGGAAGGTGCTCCGCTCGGCCGGGGAGAAGGCGAACTGCAGCACGGCCATCCCCGGCGCGCCGATCGCCTCGCGCAGCGCGATCACCGGCTTGTCGATCAGGCCGAGGTCCTCGGCGATGATCGGGAGGTCGCCGAGCGCCGCCGCGAGCGCGTCGAAGAGCTTCTTCCCGGGGCCCTTGACCCAGCGGCCGGGACGGGCGGTCGGCGCATCGGCCGGGACTTCCCAGAAGGCCGCGAAGCCGCGGAAGTGGTCGATCCGCAGCACGTCGACGACGCGCAGCGCGGCGCGCGTCCGCGCGATCCACCAGGAATAGCCCTCCCGCGCCATCCGCTCCCAGTCGTAGAGCGGGTTGCCCCAGAGCTGCCCGTCCTCGCTGAAGTAGTCGGGCGGGACGCCGGAGACGTGCGTCGGCCGCAGCTCGTCGTCGAGGCGGAACTCCTCCGGCCGCGCCCAGACCTCGGCGCTGTCGCGCGCGACGTACATCGGCAGGTCGCCGATGATCTTCACGGCGCGCGCCGCGGCGCGCGCGCGGAGGCGCCGCCACTGGTCGAAGAAGACCCACTGGCCGAACGCCTGCCGCTCGACGTCGCGCGCGCGGTCGGCGCGGAAGCGGGCCAGCGCCTTCGGCTCGCGCCGCGCGAACGGCGACGGCCAGGTCCACCAGGCCGCGCCGTGGTGCGCGCGCTTGAGCGCGCCGTACAGGGCGAAGTCGTCGAGCCACCACGCCTCGGCCGCGCGGAACTCGTCGAAGGAACGCCGCGCGGCGGGGAGCGCGGCGGCGAAGCGCTCGTGCGCGCGGTCGAGCAGCGCCCGCTTGAACGCGGCGGCGGCGACGTGGTCCGACTCGTCGGGGGCGCGGTCCGGCGCGCCTTCGAGGTCGGCGGCGGCGACGAGGCCGTCGGCGAGCATCGTCTCCGGGCTGACGAGGATCGTCGCCCCGGCGAAGGTCGAGTGGGCGGTGTAGGGACAGGAGGCCGGGCCCGGCGGGTTGACCGGGAGGACCTGCCAATACGCGGCGCCGGCGTCGGCGAGCCAGTCGACGTAGGCGTGCGCGGCGGGGCCGAGGTCGCCGATCCCGTACGGGCCGGGCAGCGAGGTGGGGTGGAGCAGGACGCCTGCGGAGCGGGGGAAGTCCATCGGACCCTCAGAGGACCGTGCCGTCGGGAATCACCGCGTTCTTGGCGACGACGACGATGCCGTCGCGGATCGCCCATCCGGGCCCTTCGTCCTCCCGCGCGCCGCGCTCGTTGACGAGGCGGCAGCCGCGGCCGATCCGCGCGTTCTTGTCGACGATCGCGTTCTCGATCACCGTCCCCTCGCCGACGCCGACCGGCGGGTCGCCGGGACGCGGCTCGGGGAAGACCGGATCGGCGCCCATCACCAGCGCGCGGCGGATCGTCGCGCCGCGCACGACGGAGCGGACGCCGACGATCGCCTCCTCGATCCGCGAGGCGGAGATGCGCGAGCCTTCGGCGAGCATCGCGCGCTCGAACGTCGTGCCGAAGATCCGCGCCGGGGGAAGGAAGCGGGCGTGGGTGTAGAACGGCCACGCGGGGTCGTAGAGGTCGAACGGCGCGTCGGCGCGGACGAGGTCCATGTGGGCCTCGAAGAAGGCGCGGATCGTGCCGATGTCGCGCCAGTAGCCGCCGAAGAAGTGGGCGAAGACGCGCTTCCCGCCCACGGCCGCCGGGATGACGTGGTGGCCGAAGTCGACCATCTCGTTGTCGAGCGCGTCGAGCAGGGCGTCCTTGTCGAAGAGGTAGATCCCCATCGAGGCGAGATACGGCTTGCCGGCGGGGACGCCGCGCTCGGCGAGAAGCGCCGGGTCGGCCTCCATCCCCGCGCGCGCCGCGGCGTCGCGCGGCTTCTCGCGGAACTCCAGCACCCGGCCGTCGCGCTCGACCCGCACCGCGCCGAACTCGCCGATCTCCGCCGCCGAGCAGGGGAGGACGGAGATCGTCACGTCCGCCTGCCGGGCGAGGTGCTCCTCGAGCAGCCGGCGGTAGTCCATGCGGTACATGTGGTCGCCGGCGAGGATCAGCACGTTGCGTCCGCGCGTCTCCCGGATCGTGCGCAGGTTCTGCCGCACCGCGTCGGCGGTGCCCTGGAACCAGCTGTCGTTCCCCGGCGTCTGCTGCGCGGCGAGGATCTGCACCGAGCCGCGGGAGAAGTGGTCGAACTTGTAGGTCTCGGCGATGTGCCGGTGGAGCGAGACGGAGTTGAACTGCGTGAGGAGGAACATCCGCTCCATGCCGGAGTTGATGGCGTTGCCGAGGGGGACGTCGATGAGGCGGTACTTGCCCGCGATCGGAACGGCCGGCTTGCTGCGCTGGCGGGTCAGAGGATCAAGACGCGCCCCGCGGCCGCCGCCGAGGACGACCACGATCACGTCCCGCGCCACGTCGTGATTGAGCCCCATGCACGGAGTATCCCACACACGGTGAAGCCGAGACTGTTGCGGCGGCCCGGAAGCGTCCGCGGCGGGGCGGGTCCCGCGACGGCGGGCCGGCCGGCGGCGGCGCGGCGGGGCTCAGGCGCGGGCGAGCCAGTGCCTGGGGAAGAGGCGCGGGGCGTCGCGGGCGGTGGGGGTGGGGAAGTCGCGGGCGAGGACGCGTCGGGCGAGCGGGGGAAGGGCGCGGAGGTCGCGGCGGAAGACGCGTCGGGCGAGGAGGTCGTCCCAGGAGAGGGGCC
>JAJFTU010000307.1 GCA_021372775.1 bacterium
CGCGCGTCGAGGTTGCCGAGGTAGAGCTTCTTCTGCAGGCCGTAGTGGATCCGCCCCAGCGCCCGCGTGATCTTGCGGGTGACGAACGTCTCGCCGCGGCGCGGCGACTCGTGGTTGAAGAGGATCCCGTTGGCGGCGAAGAGGCCGTACGCCTCGCGGTAGTTCCGCGCGTACCAGTAGCCGGCCACCTTGCTCACCGCGTACGGGCTGCGCGGATGGAACGGCGTCCCCTCGCTTTGCGGCGGCGGCGCGGCGCCGAACATCTCCGACGAGCAGGCCTGGTAGAGGCGCACGTCCTGGCCGCCGTGCTCGCGGAAGTCACGCACCGCGTCGAGCAGCCGCAGCACGCCGGTGGCGACGACGTCGGCGGTGTACTCCGGCTGGTCGAACGAGACGCGCACGTGGGACTGCGCGCCGAGGTTGTAGACCTCGTCGGGGCGGACCTGCTCCAGCACGCGGCGCAGGCCGGTGCCGTCGGACAGGTCGCCGTAGTGCAGGAAGAGGCGCACGCCGGAGATGTGCGGATCCTGGTAGAGGTGGTCGATCCGCCCGGTGTTGAACGTGCTCGCGCGGCGGATCAGGCCGTGGACTTCGTACCCCTTCTCCAGCAGGAATTCGGCGAGGTACGAGCCGTCCTGGCCGGTGATCCCCGTGATCAACGCCTTCTTCATGACGCGACTCCCCCGCGCGGGCCGCGGACGCCCGGCGCGGCGGCAGGATACGGGAGCGCCGCCGCGGGACGCAACACGCGCCGCGACGCGCGTAGACTTCCTTCGCCATGGAAGACGTCTACCGCCGCCTCGCCGCGCGCCTCGACGAACTGCCGCACGGCTTCCCGCCGGCGCCGGACGGCGTCGAGCTGCGCCTCCTCGCCAAGATTTTCTCCCCGGAGGACGCCGCCCTCGCGCTGCGGCTGATGCCGTCGCCGGAGACGGCCGCGGCGGTCGCGCGGCGCGCCGGCCTCTCCGAGGACGCGGCGCGCGCGCGGCTCGACGCGATGGCGGCGCGGGGGGAGATCCTGGCGCTCGGTCCGCGCGGCGCGCGGCGCTACGCGCTGATGCCGTTCATCTTCGGCATCTACGAATTCCAGCTCGAGCGGATGGACGCCGAGCTCGCGGCGCTCGTCGAGGCCTACATGCCGACGCTCGCGCCGGTCCTCGGCGGCTCGCGTCCGGCGCTGGGACGGGTCGTGCCGGTCGGCGTCTCGATCGAGGCGCGGGCGACGATCCTGTCCTGCCGCAGCGTCGAGGAGCTGATCGAAGGCGCGCAGTCGATCCTCCTCTCCGAATGCGTCTGCCGCGTCGAGCGGGAGGCGCTCGGCAAGGGGTGCGGCCACCTGCGCGAGGCCTGCTTCGCCCTCTCGCCCGAGCCGAACGCCTTCTCGGGCGACTCTCCGCGGCGGCGCGTCGCGACGCGCGCGGAGGCGCTCGACGTCCTCGCGCGGGCGGAGCGCGAGGGGCTCGTCCACTGCACCTACAACGTGCGCGAGGACCCGATCTTCATCTGCAACTGCTGCCGCTGCTGCTGCGGGTTCCTCCGCGGCCTCGCGGAGTTCGGCGCGCCGCACGTGCTCGCGAACAGCGGCTTCGTCGCCGCGCCCGACGCCGCGGCCTGCGGCGGCTGCGGCGCCTGCGTCGCGCGCTGCCCCACCGACGCGCTCGCCCTCGTCCCCGCGGGCGGCGACGACGCCAGGCCGCGGATCGCGCTCGCCGCGGAGCGGTGCATCGGCTGCGGCCTCTGCGCCTCGGTTTGCAAGCGCGGGGCCCTCGCGCTCGTCCCGCGTCCCGCGGCGGAGATCGAGAAGCCGCCGCGCGACGTCTCGGCGTGGTACCTGGCGCGGGCCCGAAGCCGCTTCGGCCTGCTCGGCGCGGCGGCGTCGATCGCCCGCTTCGCCGCGCGCGCCGCCCGGCGCGGCCGTCCCGGCGCCGACTGAGGCGTCCGCGTCCCGACGCGGGGAACAGGTCCGTGTCGCTCCATGCAACTCGGCCGCGCGTCGTGCGATACTGACGGCCCCGCGGGAGGGACCGCAACGGTGGCACGCGCACGCGTCATCCTGGTCGAGAACGACGGCCGTTCCCTTGAAGAGATCAAGGAGTCGCTGGCCGGCGCCGGCCTCAAAGTCCTGCGGGTGGACGAGTGGGACGGCGTCGTCGCCCCCGCGCGCTTCTGCCCGCACACCGAGTGCGGCGCGATCTTCCGCACGATCTTCGAGGGAAGCCCGGTCGGCATCGGCACGGTCGTCGGGCCGGAGATGCACCTCGCCCTCGCCAACCCCGCGCTCTGCCGCTTCCTCGGCTACACGCGCGAGGAG
>JAJFTU010000308.1 GCA_021372775.1 bacterium
GCGATCGTCGCGGCGGCCGGCCTCGCGGCCCGCGCGGAGACCCCCGCGCCGTTCGAATCGCTGCTCGCCAAGGCGCTGCAAGGCCCCGCCGCGCAGGAGGCGAAGGCGCAGATCGACCGCTCCGCGGCCGACGCCGACGCCGCGCGCGGCGACCTGCTGCCGCAGGTCGGCGCCGGCGTGACCGGCTGGAGCCTCGGGCGCGATCCCGGCCTCGTGATTCCGCGCGGCGTGATCGGCAACCCGATTCCCCTGTCGCTCGTGGCCGCCGACCGCCGCGACTACGCGGCCGCGGTCACCGCCGAGCAGCTCGTCTGGGACGGCGGGAAGGCGTCCCGCGCGCTGCGCGCGGCGCGGCTCGGCCTCGACGCGGCGCGGCTCGCCGCGGACGCGGTGGACGAGGTCGTCCGCTTCCGGACCGTCGTCGCCGTCGCGGAGTGGGACCGTTCCGTCGCGCTCGGCGTGGCCGCGAAGGCCACGGTCTCCGACAAGCAGGAACTCGTCCGCCAGGTCGAGGCGCTGGTGAAGCAGGAGCAGGCCCCGCAGGCCGACCTGCTGCAGGCGCAGGCGGCGCTGGCGATGGCGCGTCTCGAGGAAGCGGACCGCGCCGCGGAACTCGGCCGGGCGCGCGCCGCGGTGGAACGCCTGATCGGCGAGCCGCTCCCCGCGGACGCCGTTCCTTCGTGGCCCGCGGACCTGCCGCCGCTCCCCGAGGGAACGGTGGACGAGGTCGCCGCCCGCGCGGCGGAGAAGCGTCCCGCGCCGCGCGCCTACGCCAAGATCGCCGAGGCGCAGCGCGCCGCGGCGTCGGCGGCGTCGGCGGCGCGCCTCCCCGAAGTGAGGCTGAAGGGGATGGTCCAGCGGCTGGACGACGACTACCAGCTCAACAAGGACAACGCGGAGCTCGCCGTCGTGGCCAAGGTGCCGATCTACACCGGCGGCAAGCTCGCCGCGGCCCGCGCCGCGCGCGAGGCGGACGCCCGGCGCGGCGACGCGCAGGCCGAGCAGGCGCGGCGCGAGGCGCGCGAGCAGGTGGCCGCCGCCTGGGCCGAGGACGGCGCGGCCGGCGCGCGGCTCGCCGCGGCCGAGGCGGCCGACTCGGCGGCGCGCGAGGCGCTGCGCCTCGCCAAGCTGCGCTACGACAACGAGCTGATCACCGCCCGCGATCTCCTTTCGGCCGAGGACGACGCCTCGCACGCCCGTCAGGCGCTCGCGGCGGCGCGGACCGGCCGGCGCGCCGCGCGCCTCGCGGCGCGGATCGCCGCGGGGGAGCAGCCGCTTCCCCCGCGTTCCTGAGTCCACTTCCCGATCGAGCGTCGGGCGGCGCGCGCCGCCCTGGAGCGTTGAAGAGAAATGAGCGAAGAGAAGATCTACAAGCGCCATTTCGGCGTCGGGACGATCGTGAAGTGGAGCGTGACGGCGGTCGTCCTGATCGTCGCGCTCGTCGTCGCCGGGCGCTGGCTGGCGTGGCGGATGGCGCACGTCGTCACCGACGCCGGCTTCGTCAAGGCGCACGTCGTCGAGGTCGCGCCGGAGGTGCCGGCGAAGGTCCTCAAGGTGCTGGTGAAGGAAGGCGACCTCGTCCAGGCCGGCCAGCCGCTGGTCGAACTGGACGACACCGACTACGGCCAGCGCGAGCAGATGGCCGCCGCCGACGTGCGGACGCTCGCCGCGCAGAAGGACGTCGCCGCGGCGAAGCTCGCCCTCGCCTCCGGCGACGTGCCGGCGCAGATCCACGCCGCCGAGGCCGCGGTGGCCG
>JAJFTU010000309.1 GCA_021372775.1 bacterium
GCAGTCGGCGGTGAACTTGACGTCGGAATAGGAGGCGTGGAGCCCGACCCACTGCGCGAACTGCACGTCGGCGAAGCCGCGGACCGTCTTCTGGGTGTTGGAGGCGACGGCGCGTCCCTGATGGTCCCACTTGTCGTGGTCGTAGCCGATCCCCACGCGCAGCCACGCGGCCGCGTTCACGTGGAGCTCGGCCTTCCACGTCACCTTCTTCCAGCCGATCGGATCGGTCGTGTCGGCGCCCGCCGACCCGGCGTCTCCTTGGACGGGAGTGAGGTCGATCTCGGGGCTCCGGTTGTCCATGTCGTAGTAGCGGTAGGAGAGGCTGTAGCCGAGCAGCGGAATCGGATCGCCGGTCAGCTTGAGCGTGTAGAGCGTGGTGTCGATCTTGCCGTCGGCGTTGCCGACCGGCAGCGCGGCGGGGTTGGAGAGCGCGATCGCCGAGTTGCTCGTGTACGGCAGCAGCGCCTGGTCCTGACGCATCTGGCCGATCCCGACCAGCGCCGTGATCCGGTGGCGCGCCGGCAGGTTGTACGAGGCGCTCACGTCCACGTTGAACGCGCGGTTGTCCGGCGCCGTCGCCGTCTGCAGCACCGTCGGCGCGGACGTCGTCGGCGTCAGATATTGGTTCGGGTTCTCCCAGACGATCCGGTCGTAGCCGTTGCGGAAGCTGCTGACGAAGGCGGTCGTCCGCAGGAAGAGATCCTTGTCGGCGTACTCGAGGGAAAAGTCGGCGTTGCGCGTCGAGTAGTCCACGGCGACCGGCAGTTCGACGACCGAGCTGAACCCGGAGCCCCAGGTCTGCGGCATGTGGCCGCTGCGCTGTTCGTCCTGGTACTTGGCCGTGAAGGTGAATCCTTCGCCGAACGGGACGGACGTGTAGGCGCCGGTCGTGCGCCGCACGACCCGCAGGTCCACCGGAACGGCGTAGGAAGCGAACCCGGAGAGGTTCGCCGCCGCCGGCATCTGGCTGTGGATCGCCGCCGGGATCGTGAAGACGTCGCCGCCGACGTCGGTGAAGTACGACCGCGCGGTGTTGGAGATCCAGTTGGGCGAGCGGGTGTAGAACAGCCCCGCCTTGAAGCCGGCGCGGCGTCCGAACTCGAGCCCGATCCGCTCGTCGTCGAAGAGCGCGTTCTTCGTCGCGCCCGCGATGTAGAGGCCGCGGCCGAGGTTCCAGTCGAAGTCGACGTCGATCGTCGCCTTGTTCTCCGGCATCACCTCGTACCGCTGGAGCTTCGCGGAGTCCTTGTCCCCCGAAAGGAACGCGCCGCCGACGCGGACGGTCCCCTCGGGCGACGTTTCCTGGGCCAAGGCCGGCGCGGCGCAGCAGAGCGCGGCGGCGGCCAGAAGGACGACGGTGCTGTGTCTCATGGTCTTGTCCTCCCTTCGCCGCGCTCAGCGCAAGAGCCGGTTGCCGGACGGGTGGTTGGAACCGTGGATCGCCTGATGGCAGTTGAGGCAGCCGTGGTTGAAGGCGAACCGCTCCGCCGGCATGTGGGTCTGGCTGGGATGCCGGCTCGAAACGTGGCAGTTCTGGCAGAGGACCGGGACCTTCACCTTGAGCAGCGACGTGGTCGTCGAGCCGTGCGGGTCGTGGCAGGTCGTGCAGTTCTCGCGGACCGGAGGGTGCTCCCAGAGCATCGGGCCGCGCTTCTCGGCGTGGCAGGTGTAGCAGTTCTCGTTGACCGAGCGCTGGCGCAGCGACTTCTCGTCGAGCGTTCCGTGCGGGTTGTGGCACGACGTGCAGGTCATCGCGCCCTCGCGCACCGGCATGTGCGCCGAGCGGTACATCTTCGCCGCCTGCGCCGCGTGGCAGCCGCCGCAGGCCTGCTGCTCGCCCGCCTTGAGCAGGTGCGGCCGCGCGGCGCCCTTCGGGTGCGGGTCGTGGCACGTGCCGCAGTCGAGGTTGCGCGCGTCGTGCGTCGAGCCGACCCAGTGCGCGACCTCGCCCTTCTGGTGGCAGGAGAGGCAGACCTCCGCGCGATCCCGCCCCTTCAGCGTCGAGAGCCGCCGGATCTTGCTCGGATCGCCGCCGCCCGCGACGTGCTCGTCGGCGGGGCCGTGGCAGCCCTCGCATCCTGCGGGACTCGCGGCGTGCGGCGTCTTCGCGAACGCCGCGGCCAAGTCGGTGTGGCACTGCCCGCACCGTTCCCACGCCGGAGGCGCGTCCTGCCCCGCGTAGGTGGACGGTGCGAGCGCCAGAGCCGCGGCCATGGCCAGTCCCGCGGTCGTCGCCCATCCGATCCTCATCGTCCACTCTCCTTTCGGGGCGCGGCGTCGAGCCGGGCCCCAGCCCTCGAGCCGCGGCGCCGCGTCGAATCGCTCCGTCCTCGGATCGGCGCGGCGCGGCTGCCGTAGCCTAGTAAGTGAGTCACCCTCGATGTTAATACAGCGGACTGCGAACTCGCGGCGCGGACGATCGATTAAGGCCGCAACTGCGCGAAATTCGAACTGCGACGAGGATGCCGCAGAATGGCCGCCGCGCGCCGATGGCGCTTTGAAACGTTCGACTTAGTTCGAGCGCGACGAGGCCGGCGCGGAGCGCTTGACGGGGGCCGCGGAGGTGGTCGCCCCCTCCGCCTTACCGGAAACCATTTTCATCTTTTCGGCCGCGGCCTCGGCCTTTTGCCGCGCCCGTTCCGCGTCGGCCTGCGCCTTCGCGCGCGCCGCGGTGCGGCGGCTGATGCGGTCCACGATCTCCTTCGGGAGCGGCGGCGCCACGACGCGCGAGATCTTCGGACGCGGCGTCGAGCGGAGCGGATCGTCGCCCTCGACCATCAACACGACCTCGCCGGGACGCTGATAGTCGAGTTCCGCGCGGACCGCCTGCTCGATGGCGAGGTCGTCGCCGCGCAGCCCCTCGACGACGCCGCGCAGCTTCTCGTTCTGCGCCGCCTCGTCGGCGACCTGCGCGCGGAGCGCGTCCCGCTGGCGTTGGAGGTCGCGCAGGTCCCGCACGCCCCCCTTCGCCGAGAAGGCGAAGACCCACAGTGCGGCGGAGAAGCAGAAAAGGAACCCGCGGGCGAACCAAACCCCCGCCCGCCGTCCCTTCCCCTGATGCGCCGCGCCCGCCGTCATCGTTCCTTCCGCCTATGCGGCGAGGGGCGGCCGCTCCGGCCGCCCCTCCGTCGCGCGATCAGCCGCCGTACGGCCGCAGCCCGGCGAAGCGGGCGGCGTCGGCCAGCTCTTCTTCGATGCGCATGAGTTGGTTGTACTTCGCCACCCGCTCGCCGCGCGCCGGCGCGCCGGTCTTGATCTGCCCGGCGCCCGAGCCGACGGCGAGGTCCGCGATGAACGTGTCCTCGGTCTCGCCGGAACGGTGGCTGATGACGGTGTTGTAGCCGCTGCCCTGCGCCAGCTGGATCGCGTCGAGCGTCTCGCTGACGGTGCCGATCTGGTTGAGCTTGATCAGCACGGCGTTGGCGACCCCCTTGTCGATCCCCTCCTGGATGATCTCGGGGTTCGTGACGAAGAGGTCGTCGCCGACGAGCTGCACGCGGGCGCCGAGCCGGTCGGTGAGCAGCTTCCAGCCTTCCCAGTCACCTTCGGCCAGACCGTCCTCGATCGAGACGATCATCGGGTAGGCCGTCAGCAGCTCGTCGTAGAACGCGACCATCTGCTCCGAGGAGAGGACCTTCCCCTCGCCGCGCAGGTGATAGCCGTCGTCTTCCTTGAGCTCGCTGGCCGCGACGTCGATCGCGAGCGAGACGTCCTCGCCCGCCCGGTAGCCGGCCTTCTCGATCGCCTCGAGGATGAGGTCCAGCGCCTCGCGGTTCGAGCGGAGGTTCGGGGCGAAGCCGCCCTCGTCGCCGACGCCCGTGGCGAGGCCCTTGGCCTTCATGACCTTCTTCAGCGCGTGGTAGACCTCGGCCGAGGCCCGGACCGCTTCGGCGACCGAGGCCAGGCCGGCCGGCACGACCATGAACTCCTGGATGTCGATGTTGTTGTCGGCGTGGGCGCCGCCGTTGACGATGTTGAGCATCGGCGTCGGGATCGTCCGGGCGCCGACCCCGCCGAGGTAGCGGTAGAGCGGCACGCCGACGACCGCCGCCGCGGCGCGCGCGGTGGCCATGCTGACGCCGAGAATCGCGTTGGCGCCGAGCGAGCGCTTGCTCGGCGTGCCGTCCCGCTCGAGCAGGACCGTGTCCACGACGCGCTGGTCGGTCGGGTCGAGCCCTTCGACGGCGGGTCCGAGGACTTCGTTGACGTGACGGACGGCCTTTTGGACGCCCTTGCCGTTGTACCGGGCCGGTTCTTCGTCGCGCAGTTCCAGAGCCTCGCGGCTCCCGGTGGACGCGCCCGACGGGACCGACGCGCGGCCGACGACGTCGTCGTCCACCGTGACCTCGACTTCGACCGTCGGGTTGCCGCGGGAGTCGAGGATTTCGCGGGCGAAGACGCTGGTGATTTCGACCATGGGAGGCACCCTCCGCGGGCGTGACGCCCGCACTTTCGCGTAGTTTATAACGGACTGGCCGCGCGGAGAAGGAATTCGCGCCGTTCGGCCGCCTCCGGAGGACGACGTGGCCCCTTCCGCCGACGAATTCTGCGTCGCTCTTTCGACCTGTCCGGATCAAGATACGGCCGGCAAGCTGGCGCGCATCCTCGTCGAGGAAGGGGTCGTCGCCTGCGCGACGATCGTCCCCGGCGCGCGCTCGATCTACCGCTGGCGCGGCGCGGTCCACGAGGACGACGAGGTCCTGCTGGTGATGAAGACCAGGGCCTCGCGCTTCGCCGAGCTCGCCGCGGCGATCGCCGCCCGCCATCCGTACGAGACTCCGGAGATCGTCGCCCTGCCGCTCGTCGCCGCCGGCGCGCCGTACCTCGACTGGCTCGCCGCGACGCTCTGACGGACCGATGCCGGCCGGCGGTCCGCTGCTGCTCGCGGCCGCGCTGGCGGCGGTTCCGCCCGGCGCCCCGGACGCGGCCGACGGCGTCGTTCCCGCCGTCGTTCCCGCGGGGCCGCTCTGCGCCCCGGGCACGCGGATCGCGAAGATCGACGTCGAGGTCCTCGACGTCTTCGACCTGACGGCGCCGGAGCAGTCCCGCTGGTTCCACCGCGCCGCGAACGCGGTCCACGCGCCGATGCGCAGCCGCGCCTGGGCGATCCGCAAGGTGCTCACGCTGCGCGAGGGGGACCGCTGCACCCCCGAGGCGCTGCTCGAGGCGGAGCGCGGGCTGCGGCTCTTCACGTTCGTGCAGGACGCGTGGGTCGAGGCGGTCGCGCGGAGCGGCGACGACGTCACGGTCCGCGTCCGCGTCCGCGACGCGTGGTCCACCCGCGTGCGCCTGTCGTTCGACGCGCAGGGGGGCGAGGACCGCTCGAAGTTCAAGCTCTACGAGCAGAACCTCCTCGGCACGGGAACGGCGCTCGGCTGGGAGAACCTGCGCGGGCCGGAGCGGACCGAGCGGGCGCTCGACGTCTCCGCCCCGGCGCTGCTCGGCCGCGGCTGGCGCGCGGCGAGCCGGCTCTCCGACAACTCGGACGGCTATCACCGCGAGGCCTCGCTGGAGCGGCCGTTCCGCTCGCTCGCCGACGACTGGTCGCTCTCGATCGCCGGAACGACCGACGAGCGGGACGAGAAGGTCTACGGCGGCCCCGACCCGATCGACGTCTGGCGGCTCGACGGCCATTCCGCGGCGATCCTCGCCGGCTTCTCCCCCGGCGGAAGCGAGGACGTCGTCGTCCGCCGCTTCGCCGGCCTGGCGTTCGAGCGGCGTTCCTGGCGCTTGGCCGACGCGCCGGGCGTCGGTCCGCTCCGTCCCGACCTCGCCCCCCGCGACGCCGCGACGACGGCGCTGCGCTTCGGCGTCGAGCGGCGCGAGATCGACTTCCGCCGCGTCCGCCGCGTGGAGACCGACACGCGGATCGAGGACTTCGACCTCGGCGCCGTCTACTCGGCGTGGCTCGACGTCGCCCCGAAGGCGCTCTCGCCCGACGCCGCGCTTTGGCTGCGCCTCGCCGCGCGGAAAGGGTTCGAGCTGCGCGGCGGCTCCTTCTTCGTGATCGAGGCCACGCACGAGATCCGCCGCCTGCGCGGCGACTGGTACGGCGCCCGCACCGGCCTCGACGCCCGCTGGTGGCGCGTCCTCTCCCCCTCCCGCACCGCGTTCTTCCGCGCCTTCGCGCTGACGACGCGAGGCGCGGAGGGACCGGACCGCCCGCTCCTCGGCGGCGACACGGGCCTCCGCGGCTACGAGGCGCACGCCTTCGCCGGCGCGAACCTCCTCCTCGCCGTCGCCGAGCATCGCTGGTTCACGTCGCGGGAGATCCTCGGGCTGGCGCGGATCGGCTTCGCCGCGTTCGTGGACGCCGGCGGGGCGTTCGACGGCGCGCCGAGCTGGCGGGACCTCCATCCGGACGTCGGCGTGGGGCTGCGCCTCGCCGTGCTGCGGACCGCGCACGGCACGACGCTTCACTTCGACGCCGCCTACGCGCTCGACCCGAACGGGCCGCCGAACGACGGCCGCCGCCTTCGCCTCTCCTTCACGACGGTCGGCTTCTTCTGACCGCGGCGCGGCTTGACAAGCCGGACCCCGCCTCCTACCCTTTGTCAGATTTTCGCCGCGGCCACGCTCCGCCGCGGGAACTCTCCCACTTCCCACCTAGAAGATGCGGATCGCACTCTCCCCTCGAAAGGCGCGTTGATGACGGAACGCACGATCGACGGCGACCGCGCCGGCGAGGCGAGCGACACGTTCTCGCTCAACCGCCTGGCCCGCATGCGGGTCGAGGAGGTGGCGCGCGCGGCCCGGGAGATGGGGCTGTCGGGAGTGTCCGGGCTGCGGAAGCAGGACCTGATCTTCCAGATCCTGCGCGCGCAGACGGAGAGCAAGGGGCTCGTCTTCGCCGAGGGCACGCTCGAGGTCCTGCCGGAGGGGTACGGCTTCCTCCGTTCCGCCGAGTACAGCTACCTTCCCGGCCCCGACGACATCTACGTCTCCCCTTCGCAGATCAACCGCTTCGCGCTCCTCACCGGGGACACGGTCTCGGGACAGGTCCGCTACCCGAAGGAGGACGAGCGGTACTTCGCGCTGATCAAGGTCGAGGCGATCAACCACGACGACCCCGACAAGTCGCGCGAGCGGATCTTCTTCGAGAACCTCACGCCGCTCTACCCGATGGAGCAGCTGCGGCTCGAGACGACCAAGGACAACCTGACCGGCCGCGTGATGGACATGTTCACGCCGCTGGGCAAGGGGCAGCGCGGCCTGATCGTCGCCGCCCCGCGGACCGGCAAGACGACGCTCCTCCAGTCGCTGGCCAACTCGATCCTCGCCAACCACAAGGAGGCCTACCTCATCGTGCTGCTGATCGACGAGCGGCCGGAAGAGGTGACCGACGTCAAGCGCGCGGTGGACGGCGAGATCGTCTCCTCGACGTTCGACGAGCCGGCGACGCGCCACGTCGCCGTGGCCGAGATGGTGATCGAGAAGGCGAAGCGGATGGTCGAGTACGGCAAGGACGTCGTGATCCTGCTCGACTCGATCACCCGCCTCGCCCGCGCCTACAACAACGTGCAGCCCTCCTCCGGAAAGGTCCTCTCCGGCGGCCTCGACTCGAACGCGCTGCAGCGGCCGAAGCGGTTCTTCGGCGCCGCGCGGCACCTCGAGGAAGGCGGCTCGCTGACGATCGTCGCCACGACGCTGATCGACACCGGCTCGCGGATGGACGAAGTCATCTACGAGGAGTTCAAGGGCACCGGCAACATGGAGCTGCACCTCGACCGGCGCCTCGCCGACCGGCGGGTCTTCCCGGCGATCGACCTCACCCGCTCCGGCACGCGCAAGGAAGAGCTGCTGCTGGAGCCGGACACGCTCAATTCGGTCTGGGTGCTGCGGAAGGTGCTCAGCGCGATGCCGCCGGGCGAAGCGCTCGAGCTCCTTCTGGACCGCCTGAACCAGACCAAGAACAACCAGGACTTCATCCGCCAGATGCGCGAAGGCGGATAGTCCCGCACCGCCAAGGAGCGCCTTGTGATCAAGCCGATCGAAAAAGCCCTCGAACAGGTCAACAACCGCTTCCTGCTGACGACCGTCGTCGCCCGCCGCTGGGAGAACATCGTCGCCGGCGCGCCGCCGCTCGTCGAGAAGGCGCCGGGGCAGTCGCAGATCGACCTCGTCTTCCGCGAGGTCATCGAGGGGAAGGTGAAGCCGAACTCGGAGACGATGCGGATCGAAGTCGAAGGGATGCCGCAGGTCGAAGAGAACGACGAGCCGCTCTTCTCCTCCGCGCTGCCGACCGAAGCCGGCCCGCTCGGCCAGGCGATGGGCGCCGAAGGGGACAAGGAGTAGCTTCGTGGCCGCCCCGCGGCCGGGCGGCGGCCTCGCCGCCCAGCTCGTGCGGCTCTCGCGCCGCGTCGGCGCGGACCGCGCGCTCGTCCTCCACGGCGGCGGCAACACGTCCTGCAAGATCGGCGCGGGCGGCTTCGGGCCGCCCCGCGTCCTCTTGGTCAAAGGCTCGGGGCGCGACCTCGCTTCGGCGCGGCGCCGCGACTTCGCGGCGCTCGACCTCGCCGCGCTGGTCGCCGCGTTCGACCGCGGCGACCAGCCGCTCGAAGAGGCGCTCGCCGACGCGGCGCTCGAACCCGACGCGCCGCGCGCCTCGGTCGAGACGCCGACCCACGCCGTCCTTCCCGCGCGCTTCGTCGTCCACACCCACGCCGAGGCGGCGCTCGCGCTGACCAACCAGCCGGAAGGCGCCGATCTCGCCGAGCGCGCGCTCGGCGCGCATTTCGCGTCGCTGCCGAACCTCCCCTCCGGCTGGCCGCTCGCCGTCGCCGCCGGCGCGGCCCTCGCCGTCGATCCGGCGCTCGAAGGGATCGTCGTCCGCAGGCACGGGTTGTTCGTCTGGGCGGACACGGCCGACGACGCGGCGGCGCGGATGTTCGGCGCCGCGGCGCGCTGCGTCGCGGAGCTCGAGCGGCGCGGCGGGCGCCTCTCCGGATTCGGGAGTTCGTCGGCCGACGAGGAACGGCGGGCGCGGCGCGCGGCCGCCGCTTGCGCGCCGTGGATCGCGGCGCGGTTCGCCGAGTCGTTCGGTCGTCCGTTCGCCGCGTGCGCGCGCGCTTCGGCCGATCTCCTCGCGCTCCTCGATGCGCCGGGCGCCGCGGAGCTTCACGCGCGCGGCGCGGTGACGCCCGACGACGTCGTGCGCACCCTCAACCGCCCGCTCTTCTTCGACGCCGGCCCCCGCGCGGGACGCGCCGAGCGGTTCCGCGCGGCGCTGCTCGGCTTCGCCCGCGGGGAGGAAGAACGCGCCGCGCAGCTCGGCGCCGACCGGCCGCTCGCCGCGGCGGTCGCCGGCCAGCCGCCCCGCGTGGTCTGCGTTCCCGGGGTGGGCCTTTTCGGCTGCGCGCCGGACGCGCGCCAAGCCGCCGCCGCGGCCGATCTCGCCGCGCGGGCGCTGCGCGTGCGCGCGGCCGCCGAAGCGGTCGGCCGCTTCGCGCCGCTCGCCGACGACGAGGCGTTCGCCGCCGAGACCTGGGCCCCCGAACGGGCCAAGCTCGACGACCCGCTGGCCCGCTGAGCGCGGGTCTTCGCGGTCAGGCGCGCGAACGACCGTCCGCTCGGAGCAGGTCGCGCCGCGGGGTCTCCGCGGTCAGGCGCGGCCGTAGCGGTCGGCGGCGAATCCGTCCACGGTCTCGCGCACGACGCCGCGCCGATTCGCGGCGAGGTGGGCGAGCACCCACGTCGCCTCGTCGGCCATCTCCGGCGCCCCGGCCGCCGCGGCCCACGCCGCGGCGACGCGCCGCTCCGTCGGCGCCGCGTCC
>JAJFTU010000310.1 GCA_021372775.1 bacterium
GCTGCGGGCGCCGAGCCCGCGCCCGCAGCGGAGGCGGGGGCGGCGGAGGACGCGGCGGCGAGCGGCGCGGGAGGGAGCGCGGCGAGCGCGGAGGCGGCGCCGGTTGCGCCGCGGCGCAGCCGAGCCCGGAGAAGAGAGAGCGCGCCGGCGCCGAGCAGCGCGGCGAGCGGGTCGAGGCCGACGGCGCAGCCGGCGAAGGCGGCGACGGCGAGGGCGATCGCCGCGGTCCCGCGCAGCGCGCTCCGCGCGAGGCGGATCACCGCCAGCGCGATCACGGCGATGATCGTCGGCTTGACGCCGTAGAGCAGCGCCCGCCCCTGCGGCAGCGCGCCGAACCGCACGTAGAACCACGCGACCGCGCTCGTGATCAGCGCCGCGGGAAGGATGAACGCGAGGCCGCCGACGAAGAACCCCGGCCAGCCCGCGCGGCGCCAGCCGAGGTGGATCGTCATCTCCGTCGAGTTCGGGCCGGGGAGGAGGTTCATCGCCCCCAGCACGTCGAGGAACTCCTCGCGCGACAGCCAGCGCCGCCGCCGCACGAACTCCTCCTCCATCAGCCCGACGTGCGCCGCGGGTCCGCCGAAGGCGATGCAGCCGAGCTTGAGGAACGCGCCGGCCACCTCGAGCAACCGCTTCGTCGATCCGCCTTCGGCCATGCGCGGACGATACGCGGACGCCGCGGGAACGGTCAACGCCGCGCGCCGCGCCGGGCGGCGCCGTCAAGTGCAAGGACCGCCGAGGCGTTCGGCGGCGACGTCCGGCGCGGCCGCCGACGGTACGCGCGCCGCGCGCCGTGTCGCGCGTGGACCGGCCCGCGGCGCGCGGCTACCATGCCGGCATGGCGACGCGGAACGAGGTGACGATCGTCGGCGGTGGTCTCGCCGGCTGCGAAGCGGCGTGGCAGTGCGCGGAGGCCGGCGTGCCGGTCCTGTTGCGCGAGATGCGCCCGCTGGCGACGAACCCGATCCACAAGACCGGGCGTCTCGCGGAACTCGTCTGCTCCAATTCGTTCAAGTCGAAGGAACTCGCGACGGCCCACGGCCTGCTCAAGGCCGAGCTGCGCGCCCTCGGCTCGCTGATCGTCCGCAGCGCCGACGCCGCGGCCGTCCCCGCCGGCGCCACCCTCGCCGTGGACCGCGAGGCGTTCAGCGTCGCCGTGGACGAGGCGATCAAGGGCCACCCGCTGATCCGGATCGAGCGCGGCGAGGTCCTCGAGCTCCCCGACGACGATCCGGCGATCGTCGCCGCCGGGCCGCTCTGCTCGCCCGCCCTCGCCGCGGCGATCGCCGCCTTCACCGGCGAAGGGAACCTCGCCTTCTACGACGCGATCAGCCCGATAGTCGAGAACGAGTCGATCGACTGGAGCGTCGCCTTCCGCGCCTCGCGCTACGGCAAGGGGGAAGGCTCGGACTACGCCAACTGTCCGATGAACCGCGCCGAGTACGACGCCTTCTACGACGCGCTGCTCGCGGCGACGCAGGCCGACCTGCACGACTTCGACCGCAAGCTGCTCTTCGAAGGATGTCTGCCGATCGAGGAGCTGGCGCTCCGCGGCCGCGACACACTCCGCTTCGGCCCGATGAAGCCGGTCGGCCTCCGCGATCCGCGCACCGGCCACCGCCCGTGGGCCGTCGTGCAGCTCAGGCAGGACAACCTCGCCGCGTCGCACTGGTCGATCGTCGGCTTCCAGAACCGGATCAAGTGGGGCGAGCAGGAGCGGATCTTCCGGATGATCCCCGGCCTCGAGCGCGCGTCGTTCGTGAAGCTCGGGATGATCCACCGCAACACCTACATCAACGCCCCGCGCGTCCTCGCCGAGACGTTCCAGGCGCGGAAGCGCCCCGGCCTCTTCTTCGCCGGGCAGATCTCCGGCGTCGAGGGGTACACGGAGTCCACCGCCTCCGGGCTGGTCGCCGGGCTCGGCGCGGCGGCGCTCGTCGGCGGCGGGACGCCCCCGCTCTTCCCCGAGGAGACGGCGCTCGGCGCGCTCCAGCGGTACGTCGCGCGGGCGGAGGGGGAGACGTTCCAGCCGACGAACATCGCCTTCGGCCTGCTCCCGCCGCTCGCCGATCCGCCGCGGGCGAAGAGGGAGCGCAAGCGCGCCCTCTCCGAGCGGGCGCTGGCCGCGCTGGCCTCGTTCGCGGCCGAGCGGCGACTGCCCCATTTCGGCGCGGCGCAGGAACCCCCGCGCGACGTAGATTGAACCGGGAGGAGATCGACGATGAGCCCCTCCGACGCCCCGACCCGCCGCCGCGCGGACGCCTACTTCGCCGCCAGCGTCGAAGTTGCGCGCCGTCTGGCCG
>JAJFTU010000311.1 GCA_021372775.1 bacterium
CCCTCGGAACTGTCCGCGAGGGTCGCCTTGGCCAGGCGCGGCCGGAGGGCGAACGTGAGCAGTCCCGTGCCGCAGCCGTATTCGAATCCCGCTTCGCGCCCCGTCGGCGGGACCAGCCGCTCGATCGCGTCGGCCACGCGCCGCGCCCGCTCCACTTTGGCCGGATCGTCGTCCCAAGTCGCGGCTCGTTCGTCGAAGTCGACCATCGGGAATCCTCTCGCCGGCGCGCCGTTACTTCGGGGCCGGCCGGCAGTGTAAGCTCTCCGCCGCCGCCGCGCGTCGGCGGCGCTTGGGGAGGCTCTTGATGACTGGAACGAACTTCGCGCGGCGGGCTTTCGCCGCGCTGGCGGTCGCGGCGTTGGCCGCGACGGGGGCGTTCGCGGGGACGACGCCGTTGATCAAGGTGCGGGTGGCGAGTCTGGACGCCGCCTTCGCCGACGCGCGGACGCTCGCCAAGAGCGCGCGCAAGGATTTCTCCCGCGAGGAGTTGGTCGCGGGGATCGCCTCCGCGCTGGGGCTCAAGGACTTGTCGTTCGTGGACTTCTCCCGCCCGGCGGCGATGGCGATGCCGCAGGAGGGGCTGGCCCTCAACGCCGCCGGACTCGTCTTCGCCGCGCCGGTGAAGGACGCCGCGGCGGCGCTCAAGGCGCTGGAGACGCAGACCGAGCGGTTCGCGGTGGAAGGCGACCTGCACGTCTTCGGCGAAGGGAACCCGATCTACGTGCGCGCCGTCGGGACGTACCTCGTGCTCGGGCGGACGCCGGAACTGGTCGCGGCGTTCGATCCGGCCGACGCGCTGAGCGCCGGCGATCTTCCGGCGGGATCGGTCGCCGCGTCGGTCCAGATCACGCCGCTCGCGCCGCTGATCAAGTCGGGGATCCTCGCCGCGAAGCAGAAGATGCACGAGGCGCCGGCCGCCGCCGCGAAGAACGGGAAGGACGACGAGAACGCCGCGCCGGACGAGGACGCTTCGTCGGACGAAGACGCCGAGCAGGCCGACGAGGCCGAGGAAGAAGGCGACGCGACGACGGACGCCGCGCCGGCGGGGGCGAAGGCGCCGGAAGCCGCCAAGCCGCAGGAGCGGCCGAACGGCGCTCCGGCCGAGGAGAAGGCGAAGGCCGGGAAGCCGGCGAACCCGGCGGTGTCGCCGGCCCAGATCGTTCCGCTGATGGACGTCTACGCCGACGCGGTCGCCGACGGCATCGACAACATCTCCGAAATCCAGCTCGCGATCGAGGTGAAGGGCGGGCACGCGGTGCTGCACGAGCGGTTCGTGGCGCGCCCCGGAAGCACGCTCGCCGAACTGGCGGCGGGGCAGAAGCGCGGCGCCGCGCCCGAGATCGCGCGGATGCTGCCGGACGACGCGCCGATCGTCGTCCTCGGCCGCTGGGAATGGACCGAAGCGGTGCGCGCGGCGCTCATCGGCTACGGCGAACGCCTGAACGCCGCGTACGACAAGGCCATGGAGGGCGTGACCGATCCGCAGGCCCGGGCCTCCTTGGAGCAGGCTCGGACGTGGCGGAACCTGATCCAGTGGCGGCCGTGGCTGACGTGCCAGAAGGGCGAGGTCGCGGGCGCGATGGACTTCGCGCCGACCGGTCTTCGCGGCCTGTCGATCACGCGCTTTGATTCGCGGCCGGAATGCCGAGGGCTGTTCGACGCGGCTCTCGCGGCGGCCAAGACGGCGGCCGGCGGCGCCGGCGCGGTCGCGGTGGAGACGCTGCCGCCGTCGGGGACGAAGGCGTTCTCCTACCGGGTCCCGCTCGATTTGGGCGCCGCGGGCGCCGCGGAAGCGGACCGCGTCAAGAAGCTCTTCGGGAAGGGCGAACTGGTCGTGCGCATGGCGCAGGTGGACGACGTCGCGTTCAGCGCCTTCGGCGAAGCCGGCGGCGACGAGATCGTCCGCGCCTTGGCGCGCCGCAACGCCGGGGCGGGCCCCGCGGCGGCGACGTTCGCGCCGTTCGTCCCGGGGGACGGCATCGTCGGCTTCCTCAGCGTGGGGGAGATCATGCAGGAACTCGCCGAAGGCAAGAGCGCCAAGGAAACGGAGGCGCTGCGGAAGCTCAAGGGAGCGGCGGGGCGCGTGACGTTCCGCGTCGGCTTCGACGCCGCCGCGCTCGACGTGGACGTCGCCGTGCCGCTGGCGATGATCGACGCGGTCGCCGGGGCGGCGGCGGAACCGGCGCCGGCCGTGCCGGAGACGCCGGCCGCGC
>JAJFTU010000312.1 GCA_021372775.1 bacterium
GAAGCCGCACGGGCCGAGCACGACGTCGAGGTTGGCGGCGATCGCGCGGCGGATCTTGCGCAGGAAGACGAAGAAGAAGGCGGTGAAGAGGGCGATGCAGAGCCGCACGCCCCAGTCGGGGAGGATGGAGACGCCCCAACGATGAAACCTGTACCAGAAGACGCCGGTCACGTGGAAGCGGCCGAGCAGGCGCCGCGACCATCCCCCTTCGGGGGCGTGGGGAGGCGTTTCGGCGCGCGAGGTCGCGCTCATGACGATGATCCTTCCGGCGCCCGGGACGCGGCGCCGCGCGCTCAGGCCTGCGCGGCGAGCCTCGAGGCGACCAGGTCGGCGAGCGTGGCGACGGAGTAGAACGCGTCCTTGCCGACGTCCTTGCTTTGGATCTTGATCTGGAACTTCTTCTCCAGCGCCACGACGAGTTCGAGCGCGTCCACGGAGTCGAGCCCGAGCCCTTCGCCGAAGAGCGGAGCGTCGTCCTCGATCCCCGCCGGCTCGACGCCGTCGAGCCGCAGACTCTCCACGATCACTTCCTTGATCGTCGCGCGCAATGCGTCTCTGTCCACGATCGCACCATCCATGAAGGCTGTCCCTTGCCGCCGCCCGGCGGCCCTTCCCCCAAAGGGCGCAAAGTATACCATGCGGTCGGAAACGCCCCGCGCGCCTCGGGCCGCGCTTGTTCGTACATTCCGGCGGTCGCCGGAGGTCCGCGCGTGAAAGCCCTGCTCGTCAACCCGTCGTCGCCGGAGTCGTACTGGAGCGGCGTCCGCTCGCTGCGCTTCGCCGGGCGCCGCTGCCTCCTTCCGCCGCTCGGCCTGCTCACCGTCGCGTCGCTTCTGCCGCCTCGTTGGCGGCTCGACCTCGCGGACGAAAACGTCGCGGAAATCCGCGACGAGCGGCTGCGCGCGGCCGACGTCGCGATGCTCACCGGGATGCTCGTTCAGCGGGATTCGCTCCAGAAGCTGCTCGCCCGCTGCCGCGCGCTCGGCGTGAGGACGGTCGTCGGCGGTCCGTACGCGACGACGTTCCCCGAGGACCTCGCCGCGGCCGACCACGTCGCGGTCGGCGAGGGTGAGGAGTTCGTGCCGCGGCTCGCCGCCGACCTCGAGGCGGGAACGGCGGCGCGCGTCTATCGCGCCGAAGGATGGCCGGATCTCGCCGGCCTGCCGCCGCCGCGCTTCGACCTGCTGCCGAAGCGGGTCTACCGCCAGATGGCGATCCAGTTCTCGCGCGGCTGCCCGTTCGACTGCGAGTTCTGCGACGTCGTGCGCCTCTACGGCCGCCGTCCGCGGACGAAGAGTCCGCGCCAGTTCGTCGGCGAACTGGAGGCGCTGCGCGCGACCGGCTTCCGCGGCGACGTCTTCGTCGTGGACGACAACTTCGTCGGCGACCGCGCCGCGGCGCGCGCCGCGTTGGCGGAGGTCGCGCGCTGGCGGCGCGGAACGCGCGTGCCGTTTCGCTTCTACACCCAGGCCGGCCTCTCCCTCGCCGACGATCCGCCGCTGGCCGAGGCGATGGTCGCGGCCGGCTTCGACGCCGTCTTCGTCGGCGTCGAGACGCCGAACCCGCAGGCGCTGCGCGAGGCGGGGAAGCCGCAGAACCTCCGCGCCCCGCTGGAGCGGATCGAGTCGCTGCGGCGCCGCGGCCTCGAGGTCTGGGGCGGCTTCATCCTCGGCTTCGACGCCGACGGCCCCGACATCTTCGACCGCCTCGCCGAGTTCGTGGAGCGGGCGGCGATTCCGTACGCGATGGTCGGCCTGCTCGGCGCGCTTCCCGGGACGCGCCTCTATCGCCGTCTGGCGGCGGAAGGACGGCTGCGGGCCGACCTGCTGTGGCGCGGCGACCAGTTCGGCGTGACGAACGTCATCCACCGCCTGCCGCTCGACCAACTTCTGGCCGGATATCGCCGCGTGATGGAGCGGCTCTACAGCCCCGAAGGGTACTTCGCGCGTTGCCGGGAGAGCCTGCGCACCTGGTCGCCGGCGCGCGGCGCGCCGCGCGTGCGCTTGTCGTGGGACGATCTGCGCGCGGGGCTGCGGTCGTTCGTCGGCCAAGGGATCAAGGGGCCGTACCGCCGCTCGTACCTGCGCTTCCTCGCCTGGGCGCTCGCGCATCGGCCGGGCAAGCTCCCGCGCGCGGTGACGATGGCCGCGGTGGGGCACCACTTCATCGAGTTCACGAGCGACAAACTCGTCCCCGCGCTCGAGGCGGCGCGGCTGGCGCTCGCGCGCGAGGGGAACGTCAGCGAATCGTCCCCTGCTCCTTCATCTCCTTGAACGTCTCGCCGGCGACGGCGACGAGCTTGGCGTGAAGCCGGCCGGCCGCGACGGCGAACTCCGCGTCCTCCGCGGCGCCGACGTGCGCGCCGAGCGCGGCGCCGAGCGCGGCGTCCCCCGCGTCGGCGACCGCGGCGAACTCGGCGCGCCGCTCCGCGGCGGCGCCGGCCTCGGACCCGCCGCCGACGAACGAGGCGCCGACCGCGTCGTCGAGCTCGCGCGCGACCGCGTCCGGATCCTCGCCCGCGGCGACGAC
>JAJFTU010000313.1 GCA_021372775.1 bacterium
CGCCGCCCGGCAGTCGCCGCGCTCGTAGGCGTCGAGGGCCGCGCCGGCCTCGACCGGCGGGGCGGTCGGCGGGGCGGCGCCGAACGCGCAGAGCGCGGCGCAAAGGGCCGCGGCGAGCGGAACGGGGAACGCGGCGCGCCGGCGTCCGGTCCGCGGCACGCGGCGGCCGACGAGCCGCGGCGCGAGCGAGACGAGGCGCCGGCGGCCGGCGCGCGAAGAGGCGACGATCGTCCTTCCGGCGAGGCGCCGCGGAACCAGCGAGAGGAGGCTTCGAGTCATGGCCGAGGTCCTTCGGCGGCCGCGGGGCGGCGCGCGTAAGATGACCAGTATGCAGCAAGCCGAAATGACGAGCGGCGCGCCGGACGCGTGCCGGAACTTCGGGCCCTCTCGCAACGCGGGGGCGGACGCCGCGTCGTCGCCCCGCGGGGCGCGGCGCGGTCACGCGCGGCGCCGCGTCGCGCGGATCGTCGTCGCGGCGCTGACGCTCGGCGTCGCCGTCGCCGCGGCGCTCGCCGCCGCCCCGGGCCCCGACGAGGCGCTGCGGCTCGTCGAGCGCCGCTACCGCGCCCTCTCCTCGTTCAAGCTGAGCTTCGCGCAGCGGTACAGCTCGACGACCTTCGGCGCCGAGGACGAGGCGCGCGGCACGCTGACCGTCGCGCCCCCCGGACGGATGCTCTGGGTCTACGACAAGCCGGCCGGGCAGCGCGGGGCGATGGACGGGACGCGCTACTGGCTGATCGACCCCGAGGACCGCCAGGTCAAGATCCGCGAGCGCGGCCCCGAGGCCTCCGATCCGTTGTCCGACCTGCTCGCCGGCCGGGTGGACCTCGCGCGGATCTTCGCCGCCAAGCTCGTCGCCTCGTCGCGCGGCCGCCTCGCGCTCGAGCTGACGCCGCGCTCGCCGCGCGAGGACATGGACCGCGCGCTGCTCGAGGTCGATCCGGACGGGACCGTGCGGCGGATCGAAGTCGTCGATCCGCTCGGCAACAAGATGGTCTACGAACTGGGGGTTCCGGCGCCGGCCCCGCCGCCGTCCGCCGAGGCGTTCCGCTTGGTCGTCCCGCCGGGGTACGCCGAGATCCACGAGTGAACCGGGGCGGCGCGGTGCGCCGCCTGCGCGCGGGATGCTATCCTTCGGCCGCCGTGGCCGAACGATCCTCAATGCGATGCGCGTGGGGCGCGCGGGTCCTTCTTTGGGCCGCCGCGGCGCTCGCCGTCTGCGGGGCCGCCTCCGCCGCGACGATCGAAGGGCAGGTGTTCGACCGCGAAGGGCGTCCGCTCGCCGGCGCGGTCGTCGCCGTCGCCGACCGGTCGCGCGACGACGGCGGCGAGGACGAGCTGCTGCGGACGATGGCCGACGCGCGCGGCTTCTTCACCTTCGACCTCGGCCCGCGCACGCTCAAGGGGCGCATCCTCGTCCGCGTCGTCGCCGAAAAGGGGTGGGACGCCCTGCGCTACGCGCCGCCGGCCGACATGGACGTGACCGCCCCGCTCCGCGCCAAGGGGCGCGCGGTCGTCGCCTACGTCGTCGAGGACGCGGCCGGCTGGCCCGACCTCGCGCGGCAGATCAAGGACGTCGGCGGCCCCGAGACGCCGCGCGGCCGGATCCTGCGCCGCCTCGGCCCGCCGCCGGAGACGGTCACCCGTCCCGACGGCCTGGTCGAATGGCGCTACCCCGCCGCGGCCTACGTGTTCAAGGACGGCGCCTTGGCCGAGACCCGCCGCGCCGGCGAGGACGCGAAGTGAGCGGCGAGGCGCGCATGGCCGCGGAGGCCCTCTCCGCGGCGGTCGAGCTGGTCGCGCCGAAGATGGCGCTGGTCGAGGACGAGATCCAGGCGCACATGCGCTCCCGCTTCGGCCCGATCGACGAGGCGGGGCAGTACCTTTCCGAGTCGGCGGGGAAGCGGCTGCGGCCGCTCCTCGTGCTCCTCTCGGCGGCGCTCGCCGGCTACGAGGGGGCGGACGACGTCCTGCTCGGCGCCGTCTTCGAGACGGTCCACACCGCCTCGCTGGTCCACGACGACATCGTGGACGAGGCGGTCGTGCGCCGCGGGCGCGCCGCGGCGAACCGCGTCTTCGGCAATTCCTTCGCCGTGCTGTTCGGCGACTTCCTCTACATCCGCTCGGTCAACATGGCGCTCCGCACGAAGAACATGCGGCTGCTGGAGATCCTCGCCGAGGCGACGGAGCGGATGATCGAAGGGGAGCTCCTCGGCGACCGCCTGCGCGGCCGCGCCGACGTGACGCGCGAGCAGCACCTCGAGATCGTCGAGCGGAAGACGGCGGCCCTCTTCTCCGGCGCCTGCCGCGTCGGCGCGATCATCGCCGACGCGCCGCCGGCGGTCGAGGACGGGCTGGCCCGCTTCGGCCTCGGCCTCGGCATGGCGTTCCAGCTCGTGGACGACCTGCTCGACATCGTCGGGAACGAGGCGACGGTGGGGAAGCCGGTCGCCTCCGACCTGCGCGAGGGGCGGCTCACGCTGCCCTGGATCGACCTCCTCCGGTGCGGGAGCGCGGAGGACCGCGGCGCGGTGCTGCAGGTCCTCAAGGACGGCGGCTTCGAGAAGGTCTCGTTCCGCCGGCTCCGCTCCGCCCTCGAGAAGAACGGCTGCCTCGAGGGGACCCGCGTCCTCGCCGAGGAGCACGCCGCCGCGGCGATCGCCGCGCTCGACGGGCTGCCGGACGGGCCGCACCGCGACGCCCTGCGCCGCCTGCCCGACGCCCTGCTCGTCCGCCGGCGCTGACCGGCCGTCTTCGCCCTCTCTTCGCCGCCTTCCCCCTCCGCACCGATTCCGGGCTACACTCCCGGCTCGGCCTCTGGGGGGACCGTCGACTCGCCGGCCCCGGCCCGCTCGCCAACGGAGGAACACCGCCCGATGCTGCGGCTCGAGCGCATGGAAGTGTCCGGCTTCAAGAGCTTCCCGGACAAGACCGTCGTCGACTTCCCCAACGGAATCACGGCCGTGGTCGGCCCGAACGGCTGCGGGAAGTCGAACATCGCCGACGCGATCCAGTGGGTCCTCGGCGAGCAGTCGGCGCGCGCGCTGCGCGGCCAGAAGATGGAAGACGTCATCTTCAACGGCAGCTCGAAGCGCGGCGCGGGCGGGATGGCCGAAGTCTGCCTGCAGATGATCGCCCGGGCCGAGACGCTCAGCTTCGGCCGGGGCCGCGTCACGCTGACCCGGCGGCTCTTCCGCTCCGGCGAGAGCGAGTACCTGATCGACGGCAAGAAGGCCCGCCTCGGCGACGTTCGCGACCTGCTCGACGAGGTCCGCGCCGGCGTCCGCACCTACGCGATCATCGACCAGGCGCAGGTCGCCTCGTTCGTGACGAGCAAGCCGCGCGAGCGGCGCGTGTTCATCGAGGAAGCGGCGGGGATCGCCGGCTACAAGAACCGCCGCCGCCTCGCCGAGCTGAAGCTCGAGGCGACGCGGGCCAACCTGCTGCGCGTGGACGACATCCTGCGCGAGGTCGAGCGCCAGCGGCGCTCCCTGCAGCGGCAGGCCGGCCTGGCGCGGCGCGCGCGGAAGCTCGAGGAAGAGCACCGCGAGCTGAAGACCTACTGGTTCGCCACGAAGGGCCGCGAGCTGGGGCGGCAGGTGCGGGCCCTCGTCGAATCGCTGGCCGTGGCCAAGACCGAGGCGACGCACCTCGAGCAGGAGCGCCTGCGGCTCGAGGCGCTGGCCGCCGCGGCCCGCGCGCGCCTCGAGGAGGCGCACGACGAGCGGGGCCGGCTCACCGAGGAAATGCACCGCGCGCGGCTCGAGGAGGAACGGCTCGGGCGGGACGTCGAGACGGCCCTCGAACGCGCGTCGGAACTGGAGCGCGAGGCCGGACGCCGCGAAGGCGAAGGGCGGCAGGTCGAGGAAGAGCGGGAGCGCCGCCGCCGCGACGTCGCGGCGCAGGAGGCCGCCCTCGCCGAACTCGACGAGCTGCTCGCCTCGCTGGAGGCGCGGCTGAAGGAAGTCCGCGCCGGCGTGGACGCCGAGCGGGCGGAACTGGCGCGCGGGCAGCAGGAGGCGCAGCGGATCGAGCGCGCCCTCTACGAGAAGCTGCGCGCGCAGGCCGATCTTTCGGCGCGCCTCTCGGCCGCCCGCGAGGCGCGGGCGCGCGAGGAGAAGCGGGCCGAGGAAGCGGCCCACGCGCGGGAGAAGCTGGCCTCGCAGCTCGAGCAGGCCAAGACGGCCTACGTCGCCGCCGAGGAAGACAGCCGCCGCGCGGGGGAGGAGGCCGACCGCCTCGTCGCCGCCGTGCAGGCCTCGCGCCGCGCCGAGGATGACGCCGGACGCGGGCTCGAGGAGGCGCGCACCGAAGACGCGCGCATCGCCGCGGAGCTCGGCAAGCGGGCCGGCGAGAAGGCGGCGCTCGACTCGCTCGCCGTGCGGCTCGCCGGGGCCGACGCGGCGCGCAAGATGATGGAGCTGGCCCGCGCGGGGAAGCTCTCCGCCCGCTCGGTCGTCGCCGACCTCGTGACGGTCGAGCAGGACGCCGAGCGCGCGGCCGAGGCGTTCCTCGCCGGAACGCTGCCGGCGATCGTCGTGGACGACGCGGCGGAGGCGCTCAAGGGCGCCAAGCTCGGCGTGCAGGGGCGGGTCGGCTTCCTGCCGCTCGACGCGCCGTGCGGCGCGTCCGCCGGCTTCGCCGCGCTGCCGGACGAACTGGCCGCCGATCCGCGCGTGCGCGGACGCCTCGGGGCCAAGGTCGCGGCGCACGACGGCGTGAACGGCGCGCTCTCCGGCCGCTTCGAGGACGCGGTCCTCGTGGACAGCCTCGAGACCGCGGTGGAGCTCCATCGCCGCTTCCCCACGTTCAACTTCCTCTCCCCGGAGGGGCACGCGGTCCACGCGAGCGGGCTCGTCACCGTCGAAGGGGCGGGGGACGCGCACCGCGACGGCCTGCTGGCCCGCGCCCGCCGGCGCGAGGAACTGGCGCGCGAGGTGGCGGCGCTCGAGGAGCGGCGCGCCGAGGCGCACGAGAAGCTGGAGCGGGCCCGGGCCGAACTGCACGACGCGCAGACGGCGCGGCGCACCGCCGAGGAGAAGCTCAACGAGGCGCGGCGCGCGGCCTCGACGGCGCGGCTGGCGTTCGAGCAGTCGGGACGCGAGCAGCATCGCCTGGAGCGCGAGCTGGCCCTCGCCGGGCAGGTGCGCGAGGCGGCCGAGAAGGGACGCGAGGAAGCGCGGGCGCGGGCCGAGAAGCTCGAAGGGGAAGTCGTCGCCGCGGAGAAGGCGGCCGAGGCGGCCCGGGTCGAGCTGGACGCGGCGCGCGAGGCGGTGCGGGCGCGCGAGGAGTCGGCGCGCGAGGCGGCCGCGGGGCTCGGCGGGCTCAACTCCGAGCGCGGCGTGCGGCTCGAGCGGCGGGCGTCGCTGGCGCGCGATCTCGATCGGCTGCGGCGCGAGATCAACGAGCTCGAGGCGCGCAGCCAGATGGGCGCCGAGGCGAAGCGGAAGGCGCTGGAGGACGCGCAGCGGCTGCGGCAAAAGTCGGCCGAGGCGCGCGCGGCGCTGGAGACGGTCGCGGAGCGCCGGGCGGAACTCGAACGGCGGGCGCAGGGCGGCGCGGCGACGGTCGAGGCGCGCGCCGCGGAAGTGCGCGCGGCCGAGGCGCGGCTCGGGCGGGTGAGCGAGGAATGGGAGGCGGCGCGGGGACGGCGCGAGCGGCTGGCGCTCGACGCCGGGCGCGCGCAGTCCGACCACGAGCACATGCTCGCCGACTGCCGCGAGTCGCTGGGGCTGGATCCGGAAGAACTACCCGCGGCGCGGCCGGAAGGCGTCGATCCGGGGCTGCTGGACGACGACCACCTGCTCGCCGAGCGGATCGCCGACCTTCGCGGGAAGCGGGAGAAGCTCGGTCCGGTCAACCTGCTCGCCGAGCAGGAGTTCGACGAGCTCTCGACGCGCTACGAGGAGCTCTCGACGCAGCATCAGGACCTCTCGCAGAGCGTCGAGGAGCTCTCGGCGTCGATCCGCAAGATGGACCGCGAGAGCCGCGAGCGGTTCTTGGAGGCGTTCGCCGAGGTGCGGCGCCACTTTAGGGAGCAGTTCTCGCTCCTCTTCCGCGGCGGCCGCGGCGACCTCGTGCTGGACGACGAGGAGAACCCGCTCGACTGCGGGATCGAGATCCTCTGCCAGCCGCCGGGCAAGAAGCTGCAGGCGGTCTCGCTGCTCTCCGGCGGCGAGAAGGCGCTCGCGGCGACGGCGGTGCTGTTCTCGATCTTCAAGTACCAGCCGCCGCCGTTCTGCCTGCTCGACGAGGTGGACGCGCCGCTCGACGACGCCAACGTCGGCCGCTTCAACGACGGCGTGCGGCAGTTCGCCGAGAACACGCAGTTCATCATCGTCACGCACAACAAGCGGACGATGGAGATCGCCGACATCCTCTACGGCGTGACGATGCCGGAGCCGGGCTGCAGCAAGCTCGTCTCGATGACGATGGACTGAGGCCGC
>JAJFTU010000314.1 GCA_021372775.1 bacterium
GCGCCGCGCCGCTCCAGCAGGAAGAGTTCGACCAGCCCGCCGGTCTCCTTCCGGCCGAAGATCCGCGCCGGCAGGACGCGCGTGTCGTTGATCACGAGCAGGTCGCCGGGCCGCAACAGGTCGGGGAGGTCGCGCACGAACGCGTCGCGCGGCGCCCCCGCGTCGCGCGGGAGGACCATCAGCCGCGCGGCGTCGCGCGGCTCGACCGCCTCCTGGGCGATCCGCTCCGGCGGGAGCTCGTAGTCGAAGGCGTCCACGTTCATCGGGCGCACAGTTTCGGCGGCGCGCGGTCGGTCGGCAACTCCCCGCCCGGCGCGCGTTCACCAAATCGTGACCGCGACGACGAAATTGGAATCCGCCGCCGAACGCGCCGCGCGGCGGCGCTCCCCCGCGCGTCCCGGAAAGGCGCGCCGGACGCGGGCCGCGCCGGCGCGGCGTCCGCGCCGCGGGCCGCGGGGCGCGGTGGCGCCGATGTTGAATTGGAGTAGGACGGCCGCGCCGCTCCCGCGAGAGCGAACGGCCCGCCGAAGACGCCGCGCCGTCTTGGCTGCGGCGGCCGGGAAGTCCCCCTCTTGCCGGCGCTTTCGGCGAAGCAGTTCATCCCCTGCCCACGGCGCCGCGGGATCCCCCTCCCCGGCGCCTTATTTTTTCGGGCGGCGGCCAGTCGTCAACGCGCAGACAACCCACGAATACGACAGACGCGAGTGTTCAACGCGTCATACCAAGAAGTGCCAACAGCCCAGAAACTCGCTTGCTTCTACAAAGTAAGCGTGCTTTGCTCCGCGCTCTGCTTGGCGTTATTGGGGGCGTCCCGGAACTTCGGAGGAACAGGCGAGAACTCATGCAAGACTGGCCCCGCAATCACCGCCTCCAGCAATCTCGCTTGGCAAGGGTGAAGCGCCACGGTGCGATCCAGAAGATTCAGGAGTTCGAGGAATTCAGTCGTAAACGCGCATGACCAACCCGTCGGCGTAATATCGTCCAAGGGAGATGTCTTCTTTCCCTTGCGATTGGCGAGGCGATAACCAAGCCAAGATTGGACGACCTTCAGGCCGGATACCTCGTAGTCCCACACGGCCTTGGCGACCGGGCCAAACTCCCCCGCGTCCACGAAGATGGTCTTCTTTCCCTCGTCGTAGCGAAAAGACCTCGGCAACTTGGAGGACGGCACGCCCTTCATGCATTTAGTAACGTTCGGTACTTTCTCCTGCCTCGTCTGAAAACGTTCGCCGTAGGTATGTAGGCGAAGAAGCTCACGGCCCAGCTCGGCGACTTGAAAGAACAGCACTGCATCGCTGGTGACCGGCACGCGCAGCTCGCGGCTCCCTAGTTCCTTGGCGAATCGTTCGGAAAACGCTGGTTGAGCAAGTAGCCCGTAAAGGTAAGCAACGAACTCCTCTGCCGAGACATCTCTTCGGTAGGCATTGGAGAGTTTGGGAAGTAGCTCTGGATGCAGGTTAGGTCTTGTTGCATCAGGATCCCGGTATAGCGGGATGATGTCTTTAGCTCCTCGCCCGGAGAAATAGTCCATGTCCGGGACATCGGCTGTCGCCACCAGAGCGGGGCCTTTCCCCAGAGTCTTGGTAAGAATGCTAGCGAGGTATGTCTGCCGCTCGGAATGAGCGAGCCACAGCGAGGGCCGGAAGTAGTCGCCAACCCGGTTGTCAGCAATGACAAATTGCCGATCAAACGAACGATAGCCATAGCGAGCGATGGCCTCTGGCTGCGCATCATGCGAGAGTTTGTCCAACGCGACCAGACGATGCGTTCCGATCAACGAATCGACGGATTTGCCAATCTTGCGATCACGCGTCTCCTTGAACACCGTCCTTCTGTCAGGTGAGATGAGTAGTCTCCGCCAGCGCTCCCGCAAAACCGCTTCTGTCGTCCCGATGGGCCACGTACGCTTTACTTGAACACCCGACTGCTGCCACGGCATAAGGTCCTTCAACAATGGCCAGTCGAAATAGCGGCCGTCCCCGGCCGGCCGGAATGCGGCACCCCACGCACTTGGGACAGACTGAAACTCCAAGTCAGCGAGAGACTGCAAAGACTCCAGTTGGGAAAGCTTGGCAGCACGAGTACCTTCAATACGCGTGTAATGCACCTGAGCCGGTGTCTCTTGATTCCCCGCTCCATAACGTACGGCAACAGCTATGGCGACCGGAGTCTGAATTTCGAACACATTCTCATCTTGCCGTGCGCCTCTACCATCGCCGGCAAGGTCAACGATCCAAATTTCGTCGCACATTCTCCGCATGTGCTCGCGCATTCCGAGAAATGCAGAACCATCCAAATAGGACGATGCCGTGATATAGCTGACGATTCCTGGCCTTCCCGCTGAGTCACGCTCAAACGTCTTCCAGAGCGCCCACCGCCAGAAATAGACGTAGAGGTTGTAGAGGTTCTTGAGAGCCCCGCCTTTATCGGCGGCTTTGACCGGCGCGATAAAGGCATTTAAGATCGCATCGCTGCCATCTTTGGCGTCACCCCATCGCACCCAGCCGCCAGTCAACGCTTGATTCTCTTGCGTAGCGGCTTCGTGTCTGTCATAGGGCGGATTCCCCAAGCACACGAGAACGGGGACATTTTCTTTCACGTGCTTGGCACGCTCGTGCTCAACGCCGATAGGTTGATAGAACAACGGTAATTCTGGAGCTACTTCGTGGGGCGATTCTAGCGTGTTGTTGAGAATGATCTGTACGCCAGCGGCGGGAATGTTCCCATCGTACTGCTGCAGCATCCTCGTCAGTCGGAGTGAAGCAACGGCGTATGGGCCGACCATGTACTCAAAGCCGTAGAGACTCCCGCCAAGAACACGGGCGCGCTCTGCCAGACTGCCAGGCCCTTCGGTCTTCTCCATCTCGCCAAGAGCGTGTTCAATGACTCCCAAAAGATAGGTGCCCGTCCCGACCGCCGGATCAAGCACATTGACGTCATCTGTAGCAAACCCAAACTGCTTGCCGAACTTCTCGCGCAACAGTTGATCAACGATACAAACCTGCGCTTTAACGACCTGCACCGGCGTGTAATAGGCGCCAGCGTCGCGGCGAAGATCGGGATCGTATTCAGCAAGAAAGTCCTCGTAGAAGTTCAGCCACGGGTCGCTCCGGCCACCGCTCATGGTTCCAGTCGGGACTTTACTGATGACGCGCATCAGCACATCGAGAGTGGAGCCTAAGTGCTCTTTGACCTGTTGATCGGTCAGTGCTTGCAGAGCACGCGACAAGAGACTGTTTGCATGACTAAGAGATCTAACAGACTCCTCGATAGACAGGGAGTCGCTGCCGCTGGAGCGGGCAAGTAGCAACGAGAACGTGACAGTTTGGGCATAAGCGTCAGCGAATCTCGCATCATCCGCGCCGGGGAACAGATAACGCCGCCAGTCCTTTGCTGCCGCCTCGACTGCGGCGATATGTTTCTTCAGCCCATCCATCACGTCGTCGCGCAAGTTGCGGCAAAGGGGCGCAAGATATTCCGCAAGCTGTTTTGCGCTGCGTGGGACGATTGGTTCCCACTCAAGGAAATCTCGTAGCAGGACCGCAAACTGACTTTGGATTCCAGTATCTACCGCAGCGTCGCCCACGGTTCGCGGGTCTCGGGGCAAGGAGAGATATCGGATTCGTTTCCCTGTGCGATATAGACTGAACTCCCGGCCATCGCTGTAGAGGATGTTGGGCAGGTTGCTAAAACGCGCCCATTGTTCCTTATCGTGGCCCGCGAAATGGGTGACATCTGCGCCCTTTCCGGGGGCCTTTAGTTCCACATGGCCATAAGAGAGTCGATGCCGCGTGACACTGTAGTCAGGCCGCCCCAAGTTATCGTCCAGCGTTGTTTCGCCTACGGGAATGACATCGTAGATTCCAAGCTCCGCTGCGGCATCTCGCAGCAAGAGCTCAAAGGGGGCACGCAGCTGGTCTTCCGGCTCCCCTGCAACAAGCGTTGAGAACTTCTCTTTTACTCTTTCGGCAAACGAAGAGAGAGCGGCTTGGCGTGGCATTATGTTGTTGTCCTTGTTTAGCTTGGAGGTTCTCCAACATCTTCCGTCAGTGCCTTCTCAGTCAGGCTTGCCTGTTGTGCCTGCTGTCTTGAATAGCAAGGCCTGCAGCCGGTCGGTGGCGTGAACTCGTACGTCCCTTTCAGGCGGCGGCCGGCCTCACTCGGCCTGCGACACCTCGAGGATGTAGCGCCGCGCGACGAGCGCGACCCCCGCGTCGAGTTCGAGCGGGAAGAACGCCCCGGCCTCGTTGAGGAAGTCGAGCACCCGCTCCCGCCCCGGGGGCATGACCAGCCGCAGCCGTCCTTCGAGCGTCGCCACGGTGGACGGCAGCCCGGCCAGATGAACGGCGACGCGCGCCGCGACCGCGCCTTCCGAGCCTTCGTCCAGGCCGGCGTCGAACGCCGACTCGAAGTCGACGGTGACGATCCGGTCCTTCATCACGAGGCGCGACCCTTCGAGCGCCGTCACCGGCATGAACGGCTCGGGCGCGTTGAGCAGGTCGATCACCCGCTCGCGTCCTTCGTGCCACCCCGCGTCGAGCGCCAAGTGGACGTTCCCCACCACGACCGTGCCGCCGTCGAGCGTCACCGAGACGCGGACCGGCTTCTTGGGAACCCGCAACTGCTCGTCGCCGAACCCTCTCCGCTGCGGCGCGTTGAATCCACCCATGGCCCCTCCCGTCGCGTTGCCGGAAAAGATTACATCAGCGGGCCGCCCCGTGTTGCCCCGGGCCCGCCGCGACCCTATCGTGCACGGTGTGCCGGGGCGGCGCGCCGCCCGGGCAGGGGAACGTCTCTCCAATGAGCGTAACCGGCAGCCTCTCCACGATGAGCCTTCCCGACCTGCTGCAGTGGGCGGCGGCGGTGCGCCAAACGGGGCGCTTCGACTTCCGCCGCGGCGGGCTGGTCAAGGAGGTCTACGTCCAAGAGGGGCGGATCGTCGGCGCGGCCTCGAACCAGCCGACGGAGATGCTCGGCCACGTCCTCGTCGCCCGCGGCAAGCTCAACGAAGAACAGCTGCGCGCCGCGCTGCTGACGCGCGGCGACGCCGACGAGTTCCTCGGCCAGGTTCTGGTGCGGCTCGGCTTCGTCAACCGCGACGACCTGCTGCGCGCGCTCGTCGAGCGGACGGAGGAGGTCGTCTACTCCCTCTTCGAGTGGGAGGACGGCGAGTTCCGCTTCGAGCCGGACGCCCAGCCCGGCCCCAAGGTCGTGCTGATCTCGCTGAGCGTCGAGCACGTCCTGCTGCGCGGCGTCCATCGCCACGACGAGATGACGCGGATCCGCGAGGTCTTCCCCGACGGGCGCGTCGTGCTCGCGCGGACGGAGACGACGCCGCCTTTGGAGATCCTCGAGCACCCGCTGGCGTCGCGGATCCTGGCGCTGCTCGACGGCCGGCGGACGATCGACGAGTTGGCGTTCGCGATCCACGCCAGCCGCTTCCCGGTGCTGAAGTTCCTCTACGAGGCGCAGCGCCAGCGGCTCGTGCGGATCTCCTCGCTCGAAGGGCCGCCGCTGCCGCTGATCACCGGCGAGGCGCCCGACGCGGAGCTGGCCGGGATGACGGGGCCGGCGCGGATCATCGCCGCGCGCGACCGCCTGGCCAAGGGGGATCCGGAGACCGCGCTGACGCTGCTCGCCGACGCGTCGGTGGCCGCCGACCCGGAGGCGCAGCCGGTCCTCCGCGCCGCGGAGACCGCCTTCCTCGACCGCGTCTACCGCGAGGAGTTCCCGCCCGACGCCGTGCCGGAGTTGATCCGCCCGCTCGACCAGTTGATGAACGAGTCGCTGCGGCCGGAGGAGTTCTTCCTCCTCTCCCGCCTCGACGGCCTCTGGTGCGTGCGCGACATCGTCGAGATCGCGCCGATGCGCGAGGTCGAAACGATCCGCGTCCTCCGCCGCCTCGTCCGCCGCGGCGTGATCCGCCTCCCGCATCCGCGGATGTAGCGCGGCGCCTTCCCGCTCTTCAGTCGGCCGGCGCTGCGCCGCCGCCTTCCGCCGCTCCCCGCTTCACGATCCGCTCCGCGACCCGACCCGCGACGCGCGCGGCGCCGAAGCCGATCAGCGGCGAGACGACGAACAGCGCGGGGGCGCAGACCTCGAGGTCGAGGCGACTCAGGCGAAGGACCGCCGCGAAGAGGACGGCGGACAGCGCGGCGAGCGGCGCCGCGAGGGACGCGCCGGCGCGACGGCGCGTCGCGAACGCGACGAAGACCGCGGCCAGCGAGGAGACCCAAAGCGCCCCGCCGCCGAGACCCCGCGGGAACGCCGCCGCGACATAGAAAATCCACTCGACAGCCCAGACCGCAAGCGCGGACGCGACGCCCGCGGCGAACGAGACGGCGGCCTGCGTCGCCGAGGCGCCGAACGCGGCGAGACCGAGCGTCCCGAGCGCGATCCCGAACAGCGCGCCGCCGCCGAAGCATGTCTCCTCGCTGCCGGCTTCGGCGAAAGCGGCGAGGAGGGCGCAGACGACGCCGACGGCGCACACCGACGCGGCGAAGCGCGACGGACGACCGCGCCGCGGCGCCTTCGCGCGCGAAGCGAAGACGACCGGCGA
>JAJFTU010000315.1 GCA_021372775.1 bacterium
GATCGACGCCGAGGCCGTCGAACGCCCCGGCCTCGGCCAGCGCGGCGAGCGCGCCGCGGTCGAGGCCGGTCCGCCGCACGAAGTCGTCGAGCGACGCGAACGGACGCGCCGCCGAGCCGTCGCGCGAGAGCGCCGAACCGCCGTCCGCGCCGTCGCCGCGGGCGGCCGAGCCGTCTCGTTCGCCGTCGCCGCGTGCGGCCGCGCCGTCGCGTTCGTCGTCGCCGAGGGCGCGCGCGATCGCCGCCGCGTCGGCCGCGCCGAGCCCTTTGACGAGCCGCAGGCCGAGGCGGAGCGCGAAGCGCGGCCCGAGCGTCGCGTCCCACGAATGCGCCGGCGGATCGCCCTCCCCCGCCGCCTCGAGCGTCGTGTCGAAGGCGCTGCGGAGGACGTCCACCGGCCGCACCTCCACGCCGTGCCGCCGCGCGTCCTCGATGATCGTCGAGGGGGCGTAGAACCCCATCGGCTGCGCGTCGAGCAGCGCGCAGGCGAACTCCGCCGGGTAGTGCCGCTTGAGCCACGCCGTGGCGTAGCTGATCAGCGCGAAGCTCGCGGCGTGGCTCTCCGGAAAGCCGTACTCGCCGAAGCCGCGGATCTGCTGGAAGACCCGCTCCGCGAACTCCGGCTCGATCCCCTTCGCCGTCATCCGCTCGACGATCCGCACATGGTGGGCCTCGATCCGTCCCGTGCGCCGCCAGGCCGCCATGTCGCGCCGCAGCTGGTCCGCCTCGCCGGGGGTGTAGTCGGCGGCGACGACGGCGAGCTTCATCACCTGCTCCTGGAAGAGCGGGATGCCGAGCGTCTTCTCCAGCACCGGGACGAGCGAAGGATGCGGGTACTCGACCGGCTCCTCGCCGTTCCGGCGGCGCAGGTACGGATGGACCATCCCGCCCGAGATCGGCCCGGGGCGGATGATGCTGACCTCGATCACGAGGTCGTAGAAGCGGCGCGGCTTGAGCCGCGGAAGCATCGCCATCTGGGCCCGCGATTCGATCTGGAAGACGCCGACCGTGTCGCCGCGCGAGACCATCTCGAAGGTGGGCGGGTCGTCGGCGGGGATCGTCGCCATCGAGACGTCGAGGCCGCGCTGTTCCTTGAGCGAGGCGAGGCATTTGTCCACCAGCGTCAGCGCGCCGAGGGCGAGGATGTCCACCTTGAACAGGCCGAGGTCCTCGACGTCGTTCTTGTCCCACTGGACGACGGTGCGCCCTTCCATCGCGGCGTTCTCGATCGGCACGAGCGTCGAGACCGGCTCGTGCCCGAGCAGGAAGCCGCCGGGGTGGATCGAGAGGTGGCGCGGGAAGTCGAGCAGTTCGTCGGCGAGCTCGACGAGCAGCCGCCCCGCGCGCCCTTCGGGATCGATGCCGGCCGCGGCGAGCGTCTCGGGCGGCAGCTCGCCGTAGTGCGGCAGCAGCTTGGAGAGCTTGTCGAGCGTCGTCTCGGCGATGCCGAGCGCCTTGCCGACGTCGCGCGCCGCGGAGCGCGGCCGGTAGCGGACGACGTTCGAGACCATCGCCGCGCGGTCGCGCCCGTACTTCGCGTAGATGTGCTGGATGACCTCCTCGCGCCGCTCGTGCGCGACGTCGAGGTCGATGTCCGGCGGCTCGGCCCGCTCGCGCGAGAGGAACCGCTCGAAGAGGAGGTTCATCCGCACCGGATCGACGGCGGTGATCCCGAGGCAGAAGCAGACCGCGGAGTTGGCCGCCGAGCCGCGCCCTTGGCAGAGGATGGCGCGCCCGCGGCAGAACTGGACGATCTCCCACATCGTGAGGAAGTAGCCGCAGTAGTCGAGCTCCTCGATCAGCGCCAGTTCCTTCTCCAGTTGGCGCGCGACGTCGTGCGGGACGCCGCCGGGATACCGCTCCGCCGCGCCGGAGAAGGTCAGTTCGCGCAGCCACTGCGCCGTCGTGCGCCCTTCCGGCAGCCGCTCCGAGGGGTAGCGGTAGCGCAGGTCGTCGAGGCGGAACGTGCAGTCCTCGGCGACGGCGAGCGTCCGCGCGACGGCGCCGGGATCGTCGGCGAAGAGCTTCGCGAACTGCGCCGGCGGCTTGAGGTCGTGCTCGCCGTTCGGCTTCGTCGCCCGCCCCGCCGCGGCGAGGCGCACGCCGGCCCGCGTGCAGGCCAAGACGTCCTGCAGCGGCCGCCGCGCGCGCTGGTGGTAGAGGACTTCCACCGCGGCGGCGACCGGCAGGCCGAAGCGGCGCGCGCGGCGGCGCAGCCGGGCTTCGCTTTCGACTTCCTCGGCCCGTTTGTGGCGCGCGGCGAGCGCGGCGATCCGCGGGCCGAAGGCGTCGCGCAGCAGGCGCGCGACGACGTCCGGCTCCGCCTCGCCGGCGAGGAGCGAGCGGTCCCCGCCCCACAGCGCGAAGAGGCCGCCGGCGTGTTCCGCGACCTCGCGCCAGGCGACGCGGCTCTCCCCCTTCGGGCAGCGCCGCCGCCCTTCCGTGACGAGCCGGCAGAGGTTGGCGTAGCCGCCGCGGTCCTGGGCGAGGAGGACGATCGTCGAGCCGTCGTCCACCGTGACCTCCGAGCCGACGACCAACTTGACGCCGAGGTCGCGCGCCTTGACGTGGGCGCGGACGATGCCGGGGACGCCGTCGCGGTCGGTCACCGCGACCGCGGGCAGGCCGAGTTCCGCCGCGGTCTCGACGAGTTCCTCGGGATGCGAGGCCCCTTCGAGGAAGGAGAAGTTGCTCTTGCACCAGAGGGGGACGTAGCCGTCGCCGGCGGCGGTCATTCGACCTGCCCTTCGAGGAACCAGCGCCGGCGCAGCGGATCGTGGAAGACCCAGAGCAGGTCCCCGCGGACCGTCTCGGCGTAGTGGTACTCGCGCTGAATCGGCGCGGCCCACCAGCCGCCGCCGACGACGAACGGGCCGACGAGCCGCCGCACCGCGCCGTCCTTGACGTCGCGGACGAGCCAGCCGTCGTCGCGCAGGTGATGCGGCCGCGGCGGCAGCGGGATCGGCTTGGGGTAGACGCGCCGCACGAGGACCGGCAGCGGCCCGCGGCCGGGATCGTCCCGCGGCGCGCCGAACGGCAACGCGGAAACGCCGAGGGCCCGCGCGCCGTCCGCGTCGCGCCGCCGCTCCGCGTTGAATTCCCGCGCCCGCGCGGCGTCGCCGTCGGGCCGCGCCGCGTCGCGCCGCCGCGCCGCTTCGAACTCGCGCGCCCGCGCGGCCTCGAGTTCGCGCGGCCGCGCCCCTGCGGCCACGCGCGCCTCCGCCTCGAACGCCGAAGGTTCGAGCGGCGCCCAAAGGAACGTGGCCGCCGGCAGATGCCCGTCGCGCAGCCGCGCCCGCACGACCGCCTGCGCCCCGAACTCGGCCCGCAGACGGGCCAGCGCCCGCTCCGCCGCCGCGACGTCGCGCCGCCCTTCCCCTTCCGGCAGCGCGGCCTGCTCCGCCTCGGCCGGCGCGGCGAGCGCCTCGAGGGCGAGTTCTTCGACCTTGCCGG
>JAJFTU010000316.1 GCA_021372775.1 bacterium
GCGCGCAGGTTCAGAGCTTCTTGAGGTTCGGCCCCTGCGGCGTGTCCTCGACGGCCCAGCCGAGCGCGGCGATCTCGGCGCGCAGCGCGTCGGAGGCGGCCCAGTCGCGGGCCTTGCGCGCGGCCTGCCGACGCTCGACGAGCGCCTGCACCTCGGCCGGCGGACCGGCCTGCGCCGCGCCGTGCGGCAGGACGCCGGCGAGCACCGTGTCCACGTCGGCCAGCGCCGCTTCGACTTCCCCCGCGTCCTCGCGCGAGAGCTCGCCGCGGTCGAGCGCCGCGTTGACCTCGCGCACGAACTTGAACAGCTCCCCCGTGGCCCCGCTGACGTTGAGGTCGTCGTCGAGCTCGGCGAGGACCGCGTCGCGCGCCGCGGCCGCGCGCGGCGCGAACGCCGCCCGCCCCGCCGTCTCGGTCGCCTCGCGCGCCAGCCGCGCCCGCATCTCGTCGATCCGCCCCAGCTCCGCCTTCGCCCCGTCGAGCGAGGCGAACGTGAAGTTGAGCGCCTTGCGGTAGTGCGTGCCGGCGAGCACCCAGCGCACGTAGCGCGGCTCGTGCCCCATCTCGAACAGCTGGCGCAGCGTGTAGAAGTTGCCGAGCGACTTCGACATCTTCTCGCCGTCCACGACGAGGTGCGCGCAGTGCATCCAGTGGCGGACGAACGGCTTCCCCGTCGCCCCCTCGGACTGCGCGATCTCGTTCTCGTGGTGCGGGAACTTGTTGTCCACGCCGCCGGTGTGCAGGTCGAACGACTCGCCGAGGTACTTCATCGCCATCGCGCTGCACTCGATGTGCCAGCCCGGGCGCCCGGGGCCCCACGGCGAGTCCCACGTCGGCTCGCCCGGCTTCGCCCCCTTCCAGAGCACGAAGTCGGACGGATCGTCCTTCTCGTACTCGTCGGCGTCGATCCGCGCGCCGACGCGGAGATCCTCGCGCTTCAGCCCCGCCAGCTTGCCGTAGGTCGGGAAGGTGGCGATGCGGAAGTAGACCGAGCCGTCGGCGACGTAGGTGTGCCCCGCCGCCTCCAGCCGGCGGACGATCTCGATCATCTCCGGCACGTGCTCCGTGGCCCGCGGGTAGTGGTGCGCGGGGAGCAGGCCGAGCGTCTTCACGTCGTCGAGGAAGGCGGCGGTGTAGCGCGCGGTGTACTCGCCGATCGGCACGCCGGCCTCGCCCGCCTTGCGGATGATCTTGTCCTCGACGTCGGTGATGTTCATCACGTGCAGGACGTCGTAGCCGCGCCGCTCGAGCTGCCGCCGCAGCAGGTCCTCCCACGCGTAGGCGCGGAAGTTCCCGACGTGGGCGAAGTCGTGCACGGTGGGGCCGCAGGTGTACATCCCGACCCGCGGCGGCGCCGCCGGCGAGAACTCTTCCACGGTCTTGGTCAGCGAGTTGTAGAAACGCGGCATTTCGGGGCACCTCGCGGCGCCGGCCTTCGTCGCCGGGCCGCGCTTTCATTCTGAACGACCGACGCGGCGGCGCAATCGGCGCGCGTCAGCGCGGCGGCCCCGCGTCAGCGGAAGCCGAGGCGCTTCATCCGCTCGTTGAGCGTCGTCGGCTTCATGCCGAGCAGTTCGGCGGCGCGGCGCTGGACGCCCGAGGCCTCGTCGAGCGCGGAGCGGATCAGCGAGCGCTCGTACTCCTCGACCGCGGCCTGGTAGGTCACGCCCGAGGGGAGCGGCAGGCCGGCGCCGCGCGACGGCCCCTTCACGATCTCCTGGGCGAGGATCTCCGGCCCGATCTCGTCCTCCGTCGCGAGGAGCAGCGCCCGCTCGACGACGTTGCGCAGTTGGCGGACGTTCCCCGGCCAGTCGTAGCGGACGAGCGCCTGCTGCGCCTCGCGGGAGAGCGAGACGCCGCGGCGGCGGTGCTCCGTGCCCAGCTCGAGCAGGAAGTGCTCGACGAGCGCGGGGATGTCCTCGCGCCGCTCGCGCAGCGGCGGGAGGTCGATCGTGATCACGTTCAGGCGGTAGTAGAGATCCTCGCGGAACTGCCCCTCGGCGACGAGCCGCTCGAGGTCGTCGTTCGTCGCGGCGAGGATCCGCACGTCCACGCGCACCGGCGAGACCGAACCGAGCGGCAGGAACTCCTTCTCCTGCAGCACGCGCAGCAGCTTCGCCTGCACCGGCGCCGGAATGGTGCTGATCTCGTCGAAGAAGAGCGTCCCGCCGGAGGCGGCCTCGAACAGCCCGACCTGGTCGGCGACGGCGCCGGTGAAGGCGCCCTTCACGTGGCCGAAGAGGTGCGATTCCAGCAGGTCCGGCGGCAGGTTGGAGCTGTTGACGGTGACGAACGGCTCGTCGGAGCGCGGGCCGTGCTGGTGGATCGCCTCGGCCGTCAGCTCCTTGCCGGTGCCGCTCTCGCCGGTGATCAGGACCGTCGTGCGCGCCGGCGCGACCTGTTCGATCACGCGGTAGACGCGCTGCATCGCCTGCGAGGTGCCGACGAGGCGGCCGAACCGCTTCCGCTCGTCGAGCGCCCGCTTCAGCCCTTCGTTCTCCAGCTTCAGCCGCCGCTGCGTGAGCGCCGACTCGACGAGCAGCAGGACCTCGTCGTTCTGGAACGGCTTGGTGAGGTAGTGGAAGGCGCCGGCCTTCATCGCCTCGACCGCCGAGGCGACCGAGCCGTGCGCGGTCATCATGATCACCGGCCGGTCCGGCTCCTCGGCGCGCAGCGAGCGGAGCAGTTCCATCCCGTCCGACTCGCCGAGGAAGAGGTCGAGCAGGACGACGTCGATCGTCCGCTCGGCGACGGCGCGCAGCGCCTCCTCCTCGTCGCGGGCGAGCAGGACTTCGTACTCCTTCCGCCGTCCGATGAGCGACGAAAGAACGTCGAGGATGACCTCCTCGTCGTCGACGACCAAGACTGTGGCGCGCGTTGGGGACAAGGGTCTCGGGCTTCCCGGAAAGGGCCGATTCTACACGGCGGCGCGGCGCGGGGCCGGGATTTCCTCGGCGCGCGCCGTCGCGACCGCCGGCAGCGAGACGCGCATCGTCGTGCCGCGTCCGGGCTCGCTCTCCACGGCGAGCGCCCCGCCGTGCTCGCGGACGATGCTGTAGCTGATCGACAGGCCGAGGCCGGTCCCCTGCCCCGGCTTCTTCGTCGTGAAGAACGGATCGAAGATGCGGTTGCGCAGCTCCTCGGGAATGCCGACGCCGTCGTCCCGCACCTCGAACCACGCCGCCTCGCCGTCCACGCCGGTGCGCACGACGACGTGCCCGCCCTCGCCGACCGCGTCCACGGCGTTCAGCAGGAGGTTCATCCCCACCTGCTGCAGGCGCGAGCGGTCGCCCATCGCCACCACCGGCGCGCCGCTCCACTCGGTCGAGACCTTGGCCTTCGCCCGCCGCACCTGCGGCCCGAGCAGCCCGATCGTCTCCTCCATCATCTCGCGGAAGTCCACGGGGCCGATCGACAGCTCGGTCGTCGGGCCGGGGCGGCTGAAGCGGAGCAGGCCGCGCGCGATGTGCGAGGCGCGGCCGGCCTGCTGGACGATCTTCTCCAGCATCGGCCGCCGCGGATCGTCGCCGGGGCACTCCTCGAGCAGCATCTGCGCGTAGGAGGAGATGCCGGTGAGTGGGGTGTTGACCTCGTGGGCGACGCCCGCGGCGAGCAGCCCGACCGAGGCGAGCCGGTCCTGCTGGATCAGCTGGTCCTCGAGCCGCACGCGCTCGGTCACGTCGTCGAGCGAAAGGAGCGTCCCTTCCCACCCTTCCGGCCCGCGGAGCACGTTGATCGCCAAGTCTACGAGCTTCTCGTCCTCCGCCCCGCCGATGCGGATGCGGTAGGCGCGCGAGCGCTCGACCGACGGCGCCTGGCGCAGGAACTCGCGCGTCACGCTGCGCAGCGCCAGCGGCAGGACGTCGGTGTAGCGCCGCCCCAGCGCGTCGCGCCGGCCGGTGCCGAGCAGCGCCTCGACGGCCGGGTTCCACTGCCGCACGACCCCTTCGAGGTCGATCACCGCCATGCCGATCGGGCTGTTGTTGATCAGCGACTCGGTCTGCGCCTGCAGCCGCTGCACGAGCTGCACCTGCCCGCGGAGGTCCGCGAGATGGAGCGCGCCGGCGACCGCCGCCGCGGCGTGCCCGGCGACGGAGCGGAGCAGGTCGAGGTCGTCGGAGTCGAGCAGCGCGCGGCCGCGCGCCGGCCCCGCGGCGAGCACGGCGACGAGGTCGTTCTCGACGCGGAGCGGCACGAGCCACTGCACGCCGAGCGCGTTCAGCGCCGGGAGGCGCCGCGGCGCCTCGCCGAGCATCGCGAAGGTCAGGATCTCGCCCCGCATGAGCGCGGCGCGCATCGCCGACGTCAGCCCGTCGGGCGAGGGCAGACGGTCGTACGGCGAGAGCAGCTCCCCTTCCGGCCCGGCGAGCAGCAGCCGCACCACGCCGGCGCCGAGCGCGTCCACGATCCGCCGCTCCAGCGTCTCCGCGAGGCGCGGCAGCTCGCGTTCGGCGTTGAGGTCGCGGGCGAGGCGGGCGAGGGCGAGCCGCACGTTGTAGCGGCGGCGGTAGAAGAGGCGCCCGACGACGTCGCGCGCGCCGGCGCGGATCGCCGGGGCGAGGGCCGCCGTCACGGCCAGCGCGATCAGCGCCGGGACGACGCCGGCCGGATGGAGCAGCGCGGGGAAGAACGTCGCGGCGAGGCTCTGGAAGCCGAGGAAGAGCACCAGCGAGAAGGCGAGCGTCACGCCGACGACCAGCCCGCGCCGCAGGAAGAAGGCGAGGTCCATCAGCCGGTAGTCGAGCGCGGCGGCGGTGAAGGTCAGCGGCACGAGGACGAGGAACGGCAGCGAGATCCAGCCGGTGTCCCCCGTCGCGCCGCCGGCGATGCCGGGGATCGCCGTGACGGCGAGGAACGGCGCGAGCCCCGCGGCGCTGCCGACGAGGAACCAGCGGGCGCGCGCCCGGTCCTCGGCGTTGTCGGCCTTCGCCGCCGCGCGGGCGAGGATCGCCACGCCCCACGCGAACCCCGCCGCGAGCCAGGTCATCTCGATCCGTCCGCGCAGCGTCTCCAGCGCGGCGACCGGGTCGAGCGCGCGCAGGGCGCCGCCGAGCCCGGCGAGGTGGATCTCCGCGAGCAGCAGCGCCGCGGCCGGCGCGTAGGCCAAGGGCAGCCAGCGGCGCCACCGCCCGCCGGGGGCGCGCCGCGCGGCGAACGCGAGATGGACGAACAGCGCGGGGAGCGCGAGGCGCGCCGCGCGGTCCACCCAGAAGAGCAGCCAGTCGATCCGCTCGCCGCGGGCCGACCACGAGACGCCGAGCAGCAGGGCGCCGGCGAGGCACCACGCGGCGTAAACCAGCGCCGGCCCGCCCTGCCGCGGCCGCAGCGCGGCGGCGGCGGCGGCGAGCAGGAAGAGCGCGGCGACGAGCGAGCCGACGACGCGGTCCCACGCCCACGTCCGCTCGGCGACGACGCGCAGCGCGAGCGGCGTCGTCGTCCCTTGCCGCAGCACGACGACGCCGACCGGCCGGTCCGGCTGCGCCTGCGCCAGAAGGTCGAGGCCGACCAGCCGCGAGTGGACCGGATGCCCGCCGATCTCGACGAGCAGGTCGCCGGCCTTGAAGCCGGCGCGCTGCGCCGCGCCGCCCGGATCGAGCGAAGCGACCACGACGTCGCCGGGCGTCGTCTCGACCAACCCCATCCCCGGACGCGCCGTCTCCTCGCGCCACGTGCGCTGGGCCGAGAACAGCCCGAGCGCCGTCGCGACGGCGAGGAGCGCTAGGAGCGCGAAACGTCCGGGGCGGCTGGCCATCGGCGGGCTCAGAACGAGAGGGCCATGCCGCCGGACACGCGGCGCCGCTGAAGCAGCGCGAGCCGCAGGCCGTCGTCGGCCGCCGGCGCGGGCGCCGGCGAAAGGTCGTTGTCTTCGGCGGAGATGATCACGTACCACGCGCCGGTGTCGCCGACGCGCGCCAACCGCTGCCGCAGCGCGACGGCGCGGCGCTCCCAGCGGCGCGCCCCTTCGAGCAGCGGCGCGGCGCCGCCGAGGTCCTCGAGTTCGTCCCAGGCGATCGAGATCTCGGTCCCCGCGGTCAGCGCGAGGCCGACCTCGAGCCGCCGGCCGCGCGCCTTCCCGTCCCACGCCACCGGCGCGAGCGGGAGGTCGATCGGCAGGCGCGCCGCGAGGTCCCCTTCGACGTCGTACCACTCGCCGCGCAGCCGGACTTCGCGCAGGAAGACGCCGGGCGCGACCGACAGGCCGACCGCCCAGCGCGCGACGAGCGCGTCCGGCCCGACGAGGACGCCGAGCGGCGCGGCGTCGGGAGACGCGGCGAGGCCGAACAGATCGACGCCGCTCTCGCGCGAGCGGACGACCGTCCAGCGGACGGCGCCGCGGCCGCCTTCGAACGCGGCGCGGTAGATCGCCTCGCCGGCGGAGCGGCCGCCGACCATCGCCCCGGCGTCCGCGGCGAAGGAGACGCTCTCCCCGAGCGCCGCGCGGGCGCCGATCGAGGCCGCGCCGCGGGAGCGTTCGTCGAAGCCGCGGGCCCACTCGCCGCGGGCGCGCGCGACGAGCGCGAGCCCGGACGAGACATGCCAGGTGTCGTCGGCGAAGGCCGCGGCCCGGTCGCCGAACGCGGCGGCGAGCGAGTCGCCGACGCCGGACGCCGGCGCGAGGCTCAGCGTCTCGACGCCGCCGAAGGAGCGGCGCGCGCCGCGCGTCCCTTCGATCGACGCGCCGAAGTTCGCCTGGTTCGCGTCGGAGAGCTTGCGCCGCCAAGCGACGTCGCCGGAGAGGCGCGCGACGCCGTACGGGTCGCCGACGCGGCGCTGCAGGGCGCCGTCGGGCGAGAAGCTGGCCAGCGCGAGCGCGGCCGACATCGTGCGGCCGGAGTCCGCGTCCCCTTCGGCGCGGCGGGCCGTCAGTTCGAGGCTCGAAACGTCGAGGCGCGACGCGGCGCCGCCGTACTCGGCCGTGGCGTCGAGGCGGCTGGCGCGCTGATGGAGGTCGAGCGACACCGAGTCGTCCGCGGCGCCGCCGACGTTCCAGCGGAAGAAGAGCCGATCGGCGCGGTCGCGGAGCGTCTGGCCGCCGCCGTCGTCCTGATGGTCGAGACGCGCGGAGAGCGTCGAGTCCGCCCCCGCGAGCAACGTGCCGCCGAGGGCGAGGCGCGAGCCGCCGCCGTCCTGGACGTCCCCCGCGTCGGCGACGCGCGAGGCGAGCGCCTCGATCGTCACCGACGACGGCGCGAAGTGCGGGCCGTCGCCGCGCGAGGCGGGATAGAGCAGCGCGGGCGCGCCGTCGCCGAGATCCTCGAGCGGATCGCGGCGCGGCAGACGAAGCGTCCAGGCGTTGTCTTCCGGCTTGACGCCGGGCGCGGCCGGCGCGCCGGCCGGGCGAAGGACGATCTCGAGCGTTTCCTGAAGCGCGGTGTTGAGCTGTCCCACCATCACCGCGTAGCCGCCCTTGACGGCGACGAGGCGGTAGGCGCCCGGCGCGAGCGCCGGGAAGCTGAAGCGGCCGTTTTCGTCGCTGAGG
>JAJFTU010000317.1 GCA_021372775.1 bacterium
AGAGCGATCTCGCGGCGCGCCTCCGCGGCCGCCGCCGGCCCGACCACGGCGCACAACAACATCGACAACGACGTCAGAAACAAGAGTCCGCGATTCACGCTCCCCCCTCCCGCGCCCCACGCCCCGACGCGCGGCATGGCGGTCGACCACGCGGCAGGCACTGGCATGGCCCGCTCCCCGACGCAGCTCCGCGGAGATGTTAGCAAGACCGAGCCCCAGCGGGGCGACACGGCGCCGCCAGTTTCGCGGAAATCAAGCCCGCGCCTACCCCACACAGCTCTGAAATGAAGGTGCCTCTCTGACTGCTGGATCATGGCTTCTGCCACGGAGCGGGTGACGCCACGCCCGAAAGGGCAGAGCGCATGGTACTCACAGGGAGCCTGTTGGCTCAGCGGTTATCGTTGTCTCCGCGCGTCGGATTCGAATCGGCGGCGAGGGCGAGCGCCGTGGACCGGCGGGCAAAGAGACCCACCTGCTTGGCGCAGTTCGTGGCTATGGTGATCTGCCAGCTTTCGCCGGCCCAGTCGCTGCGAAAGACCTCCAGCGGTAATGCCGAAGCTCGCGGCCGGGCGGCACCGCAGCGCGGCGTTCGCCGCCGCGAACGAGCATCGGAGCTGCGAAATCTAGCGCGAAGTCTTCGAGGCGTTCTGGAGCGGTGCCGCGGTCTTGCACGCGAGCCGAAACGCTCCCGCTTCAAGACAAGCTCTCCTCGCTCGACACGACTGTGATCCGCCTGTGCCGCGCCCTCTTCGCTTGGGCCGGCATCCGAAGGACGAAGAGGGTGGTGAAGCGCCACCTGCGGACGGACCACGAGGGCTACCTGCCGTGCTTCGCTCTGGTAACAAGTGGCCGGTGCCCCACTTTCCGCCGCGCGCCCCGAACGGCGCACCGAGGGAGCGACAGATCACCCACAACGCCGTCGTCTCTCGGCTGCGCGTCGCAAGCTCCTCGTCGCCGCAGTGCCGCAGGAGCTCGACGCCCGACTCGGGCTCGACGGTTCCGCGAACGACAGGGCGCCGCCCCGGCGTCCTCATCTCAATCGTCCACGTCTTCACCGCCGCCTCGCGCCGGCGGGCGCTCTGCGGCCCGGCGTCGGCGGACGCTGGCTTTCCTGCTGCTTTAGCGCGATGCGCAGCAGGTTCTGCGCCGCGACCCAATTCTGCCGATTCCCATCCTCCGTCCACACCTCGAGCGCGTGCCGGGCCGCAACAGCTGCCTCCGACCAGAGTTGCGCCGCGTCGTCGCCTTTCGCCAGAAGTGCTTCCATGCCCAGCGCGGTACCTAAGCGGCCCTGCGCCTGAGCCCACCACACCGGCTCGGCGTCCTTCGTCAAGACCTCGAGCGCGTGCCGGAACGAGGCGACAGCCTGCGCCAACATCCGCGCAGTCCCCACGCCCGACGCTTGCGCAAACTCCGCCAGTTCCACAAGGCTATTACCGATGTTGTAATGATTGGCCGCCCACTTGCGCGGATTGGCCTCCTTCGTTCGCACATCGAGCGCGCTTGCAAAGGCGAGCCCCGCTT
>JAJFTU010000318.1 GCA_021372775.1 bacterium
GGGCTGCCCGTCGGCGCCGAGCTTCTCCGGCGGCACGTGCCGGACGTGGATCACCGGCCACCCCTTGGCGCGGAACAGGTCGAGCAGGACGCGCGCTTTGCGCGCCGCCTCGACGCTGCCGACGAGCGGCAGGCGGCCGCCCTCGAAGTAGAAGTTCTGGACGTCGATCACCACGAGCGCGGTGTCGGGCGCCGCGGGGGCGGGCGCGGGCGGCGTCTGCGCGAAGGCGGCGCCGAACGACGCGGCGGCGAAGGCGGCGACGGCGAAGAAGGCGGCGCGGAGCAGCGGGGCGCGGTGCAGCGGTGCGCGGAGCAGCGCGGTGCGGTGCGGCGCGGTGCGGGAGGTGCGAGGCGTGTCGGTCATCGCTCTATTCCTTCGCGGGCGCGGCCGGCGGCGGCTCGACCGGCGCCGGCTCGTGGGCCTTGCGTCCGTAGACCCGCTCGTAGGCTTGGCAGTTGGGGCAGACGGAGCCCTCGATCGACTTCACGAACCAGAAGGCGAGGCCGCGCTGCTTCTTGCGCGCGTGACTGCAGACGGGGCATTCGACGCAGCGCTGCGCGCGCTTCAGGTCTTGCTCGCTGAACTGCTGGTCGCTCATCGGCGCCTCCACGGAACGTCCTCGATTCTATCAGCCCGGCGAGGGGCCTCGGCGCCGTTCGCGCCGCGCCGGAGCGCGTTCAGCGCCGCGGAACGGCGCGGCCGCCGGCGCGGGGCAGCAGCGCCCCCTCGCGCAGCAGGCGAAGGTTGACGGCGGCGGCGACGTCGTTGGGGTCGCGGGCGAGGGCGGCGCGGAAGGCCGTCTCGGCTTCGGCCGCGCGGCCGGCGAGGGCGAGGGCGTAGCCGAGATTGTTGAAGGCGCGGCCGTTCGACGGCGATTTCGCCGCGACGTCCCGCCAGAAGACGACCTCGTCGGCGTAGACGAGGTTTCGCCGGCACGTTCCCCAACCCATCGCGAGGAGCAGCGCCGCGACGGCCGCGAGCAGGACGCGGGGCGCGGCGGCGCGGACGCGGCCCGTCGCCTCGGCGCGGACGGCGGCGAGCGCGCGTTGCGCGAGCAGCGCGACGAGATAGGCGACGGCGAACAGCGGCAGGTAGAGCTGGCGGTCGTTGACCACGTCGAGCCGCGCGAGAAGCGAGTTCGTCGGGGCCAGCCAAAGCAGGAACCAAAGCGGCGCGAACGCCAAGCGCGGCCGCCGGCGCAGCGCGGCGAGCGCGAGCGCGACGAGCGCGGCGAGCGACAGCGCGGCGAGAAGGCGGACCGTCGTCCAGCCGGGCGCGGACAGCGCGGGGTCGGCGTTCAGCGCGGGCCAGAAGACGATCTGCCGCAGCAAGTAGGCGAGGCCGTCGAGCTGCGCGGCGAAATTGTCCAGCGGGCCGCGGAGGGCGAGGCTCGTCGCGGCGAGGCGGCTGTACGTGCCGCCGGCCGCGGCGAGGGCCAGCGCGGCGCAGAGCAGCGCGAGATGCGGGGCGAGGGCGCGCAGCGCGCCGAAGCGCCGCCGCGGGCGCGCCTGGACCGCCGGATCGACGCGCTCGAGCAACAGCAGCGCGAACGGCAGCACGGCGACGTACTCCTTCGTCGCCAACGCAAGGGCGAAGAAGAGCGGCGAGAGGATCCGCGCCGCGCGCCCGCCTTCGCCGCTCCGCGCGCGCAGCCAGCAGAGGGCGCAGGCGAGGGCGAAGAGCGCGGCGAGGGACGTCGAGCGCCCGGAGACGTAGGTGACGGCCTCGGTCTGCGCGGGATGGAGCGCGAAGACGAGCGCTCCGACGAGCGGACCGAGCTCCTCGCGCCACGCGGCGCGCGGCGCGGCGCGCGAAACGCCCGCGGCGGGCGCGTCGGACGAAGCGAGCGCGTCGAGGCCGGCGGGCGCGTCCGGCGCGGCGGCGCCCGTCCGCAGCAGTCGGCGCAGCAGCGCGAAGACCAGCAGCGCGGCGCCGAGGTGGATCGCGACGTTGACGGCGTGGAAGCCGAACGCGCCGATCCCGGCCTCGTTGCCGAGGGCGTAGCTCAGCTTGAGGACCGGGCGAATTCCGGGCATCGACGCCCAAAAGGCGGAGAGCGACGCGACGCGCCGCTCGTCCACGATCACGGCCCAGTCGTCGAACTGGAACGAGGCGCCGAGCGCGTTGGCGTACGCGGCGAGGACGGCGACGCCGAGCAGCGCGCCCGCGGCGAACGGCCCGTCAGCGGCGCCGCGCATCGAGCGCCTCCTCGAGCATCGCCGCCGCGGTCCACCAGCGGTCGGGCGCGCCGAGCAGCACGAGCAGCGCCCGCCGCGGCGGCCGCTCGACGAAGGCGACGAGGCACGCGCCGGCGCGCGCCGTGTCGCCGGTCTTGACGCCGCGCGCTCCGGCGAACGAGCCGAGGAGCGCGTTGGTGTTGCGGAAGCGGAGGACGCGCCTGTCGAGCGTCTTGATCGACCCTTCGCGCCGCGCGACGGCCTCGGCGATCTCAGGGCGCTCGAGCGCCTCCGCGGCGAGGCGCGCGAGGTCGCGCGCGCTGGTCGTCTGCCCGGGCGCGTCGAGGCCGGTGGGGTTGGCGAAGTGCGTGCGCGAGAGTCCGAGCGCCGCGGCGCGGGCGTTCATCGCCGCGACGAAGCGCGTCGCGTCGCCCGCGGCGCTCTCGGCGAGCGCGACGGCGGCGTCGTTGGCGGAGCGCACGAGCATCGCCGTCAGCAGGTCGGAAGCCCGCAGCCGCTCGCCGGCGCGCAGCCCGAGCGCGGCGCCCCGCTGCGCCGCGGCGCGCGGCCCGACGACGACGACCGCCGCCGGATCCCAGCCGCGCTCGAGGACGACGAGCGCGGTCATCAGCTTGGCCAGCGAGGCCGGGGCGTGCGCGCGGTCGGCGTTGCGTTCGGCGACGACGGCGCCGTCGGCGAGAAGCAGATAGGCGTCGGCGCGGGCGCGGGGGAAGAGGTCCTGCGGCCCCGGCGCGGGCGACGCCGCGCCGCAGGCGACGAGCAGCGCGAGCGCCGTCGCCGTCCGCGTCGCGAACCCGAGGCTGAGCGGCAAGCGAGTCCCCTCCGACACTGAAAGGCGCGCGCCGTCGGGCGCGCGCCTCTCCTGTCCGCGACGTCGCGGAAAAACGATCAGCGGCCGAAGATCCCTTTGAGGACCTTCTTCGCCTTGTCCTTCGTCGTTTCCGGCTGCTGCTGGGGTTGCTGCGGCTGCTGCTGGGGCTGCGCCTGCGCGCCCCCCTTCATCTCCGAGCGCGCGTACTGGCCGCAGAACGACTGGTACTTGGAGCCGGCGAGGGCGGTGTAGCGGCGGCCGGCGCACTCGCGCTGGGCGATCGCCTGCGCTTCGGCGGGACACTCGGCGGCGACGAAGTTCAGCCCCTCGGCGTCCCCGTTCGCGCCCGCGGCGCAGGCCTGCTTGTGGAACTGCTCCACCGTGCCGCCGCAGAACGCGGCGGACTGCTTGGTGCCCGGCATGCCGGAGAGGGCGTCGAGCTGCTTCACGCCGGCGAAGCCGACCGGCGTGCCGAAGCCGGCGCAGAACGCCTTCTTCTGCGCGGGCGAACTGCACATCGCCGTCTCGCCGACGAACATCGTCGCCGAGCCGTTCCGCGCCCCCTCGGCGCACCCCTGCTCCATGGCGGCGCCCGACTGGGCCTGGGCCTGCGCGGCGCGCTTCTCGAACGTGCGGCGCTGCTCGTCCACGTCGCACTCGCCGCCGAGCCGCTTGCCGTCCATCTGCATGCTCATCGTGCCTTGGTCCATGGTCATGTTGAGCGTGCCGGAGAAGGCGTCGGGCCCCTTGAAGACGATCTCGCCGTTGGCGGTGGCCTTCGGGTCGGTGCAGACCATCCTCCAGGTCATGCGGTTGGGGAGCGGCGCGAAGCTCGTCACCTTGCAGTTGTTCTTCTCGGATCCCGGCGGTTCCTTCCAATCGCCCTTCGGCTTGCAGAACTTCACGGTCGTCGCCGGCATCGTCATGCCGCCGAACGTTCCGCGCGTGGTCATCTGCCAGTACTCGCCCTTCTCGCCGCCGACTGCCGGCGCCGCGGCGGAGGCCGTTCCAAGCGAGAGCGGGACGAGGATCAGAGCCGCGGCGGCCGCGGCGAGCGGAGTCTTCATGGATGCGTGTCCTCCCGGAGAAACGAGGGCGGCCTCCCGCCGCCCTCCTCTCTGTCCCGCATTCTAAGGACAAAAGCCGCCGCGTTGAAGCGGGCCGCGCCGCGCGCCCGGATGCGTCCCGGCGCGTGCGGGCGCGCCGCGCGGGGGCGCGGCTCTCCCGTCCGTGAGGACGCGCGACGCGCCGCCGCTCGAGACGCCGCCGCCTACGCGCCGCAGGCGTGCGGCCCGTGCGGTCCGTGCGGCCCGTGGCCGTGGCCGGCGCAGGCCATGTCCGGCGTCGCCTCGCTCAGGGTCCCGGCCTCGTGCGCCGCGAGCGCCTCGGCGACCGTCGTCGGCGCGCCGAGGAGGACCCGCACGCCTCCCGCCTGGAGTTTCATCATCGCGCCCCGGCCGATGCCGCCGACGACGACCGCCTCGACGCCCTGGCCGCCGATCGCGGCGAGCGGCTGGCACATGCCGTGCTGGTGGTGCGCGTTGCGGTTGTCGATCGTCCGGAAATCGCCGGTCGCGGTGTCGCAGAGGGCGAAGAGCGGCGTCGAGCCGAAGTGGGCGCTCACGGGGCTTTGGAGCCCTTTGTCCTCGATGATCGGGATGCAGATCTTCATCGCGTCTCTCCTTGTTCGGGCGGACGGGCGCGGCGGCAGGTCGTCACCGGCCCTCCTTCGATGAGCAGCGCCTTGCCGCAGACGACCGTCTCGGCGAGCTTGGCCCGCGCCGCGGCGAGGATCCGCCCGAAGGTCGGGCGCGAGATCCCCATCCGCAGCGCGGCCTCCTCCTGCTGCAGCCCCTCGCGGTCGGCGAGGCGGATCGCCTCGAACTCGTCGAGCGTCATCGCGACCTGCTCGAGGTCGCGCGCCGGGATGCCGGCGGGCTTGAAGACCGCGGCGATCGGCGCGGCGCCGACGCGGCGGAGGCAGCAGGGGCGGGGCATGGGCGGTTCTCCGACGTGCTCGTTATGAACGTATGCTCACAATGCCGCGCCCGCAAGCCCGCCGGAAAAAAGAAGGGCCCGGCGTCGCCGCCGGGCCCTCTCCGAAAACGCGGTCGCGCCGCGGCGTCACCAGACGCGGCAGGCGTTCTCCCGGACCATCGGCTGCCCGGCCTTGCAGGAGAAGGCCAGGCGGAAGAAGTCCGAGTTGGAGACGACGCCGTTGACGCGGAAGCGCCCCGGCGAGTGGACGTCGGTCATGGCGAGGACGCGCGACGCCTCGGGCGTCACGTTCTGGCACCAGACCTGCGCGTAGCCGAGGAAGAACCGCTGCTCCGGCGTGAACCCTTCGAGCGTCGCCGGGATGCGCGACGGATCGGCCTTGCGCGCTTCCTGCATGGCGAGGAACGACAGCAGCACGCCGCCGTTGTCGGCGGTGTTCTCTCCGAGGGTCATCTTCCCCTTGAGGTGGACGCCCTCGATCGGGGAGAACCCTTCGTACTCGTCGGCGAGGCAGTTGGTGCGCTTCTCGAACTCGGCCTTGTCGGCCTCGCTCCACCAGTTGGAGAGGTTGCCGTCGCCGTCGAACTTCGCGCCCTGGTCGTCGAAGCCGTGCGTCAGTTCGTGGCCGATGACGGCGCCGATCCCGCCGTAGTTGGCGGCGTCGTCGCGCACGGCGTCGTAGAAGGGGGCCTGCAGGATGCCGGCCGGGAAGTTGATGTTGTTCTCGGACGAGCTGTAGTAGGCGTTGACCGTCGGCGGCGTCATGTGGAACTCGGTCTTGTCCACCGGCTGGCCGATCTTGCCCAGGTGGCGGTGCGTCTCGAACTCCGCCGAGCGCCGGGCGTTGCCGACGAAGTCGTTGCGCGCGATGGACAGCTTGCTGTAGTCGCGCCACTTGTCGGGGTAGCCGATCTTGTTGGTCACTGCGGCCAGCTTCGCGGCGCCCTTCGCCTTCGTCGCGTCCGACATCCAGGCGAGCGACTTCAGGTCGGCGCCCATCGCCTTCTCGACGCCCTGGACCAGGGCGAGCGTGCGCGCCTTGGCGTCGGCGGGGAAGGCCTTGGCGACGTAGAGCGGGCCGAGCGCCTCGCCGAGCGCGCCGTCCGTCGCGTGGACGCAGCGCTTCCAGCGCGCCTCGGGCTCCTTCTGCCCGCGGAGGTACTTCTCCCAGAAGCCGAAGTTCTCGGCGACGAACGGCGAGGAGAGGAGACCCGCGGTGGAGCGGAGGTACTTCCAGCGCAGGTAGGTCTTCCAGTCGTCGAGCTTCGTCGTCTCCAGCATCCCGTCCACGGCCTTGACGAAGTCGGGGTTCGAGACGTTGAGCGAGTCGAACTTCGGCGCGCCGACGGCGGCGAAGAAGGCGCCGTAGCCGAAGCGCGGGGCGAGCTTCTCCAGCTCGGCGACGGTCATCTTGTGGTCCACGTTGCGCGGATCGCGGCGGGCGGTGCGGTCCATGTTGGCCTTGGCCAGCGCCGTCTCGAACGCCATCACCGCCTGCGCCTCGGCCGCCGCGGCCTCGGGGGCGTCGCCGGCCAGCTCGAACATCTTCTGGACGTGCGCGACGTACTTGGCGCGCGTGTCCTTGGACTTCGGGTCTTCCTTGAGGTAGTAGTCGCGGTCGGGCAGCGTGATCCCGCCGTCCGAGAGGTCGGCGATCTGGACGCGCGCGTCGTGCAGGTCGGCCGAGGCCGAGAAGCCGAAGAGCGCGCCGCGGACGCCGGTGCGATGGAGCCGCGCGATCTCGGCGACGAGCGAGGCGCGGTCCTTGACCGCCGCGATCCGCCCGAACTCCTCCTTGAGCGGCGCGGCGCCGGCGGCCTCGACCGCCTTCTCGTCCATGCAGGCGGCGTAGAAGTCGCCGACCTTGCGGGTCCGCGGATCGGCCTTCGGCCCCGCGGCCGCGGCCTCCTCGAGGATCCCGCGCAGGACGTCGAGGTTCCGCTCGGCGAGCTGGTCGAAGCGGCCCCAGCGGGTCTTGTCGCCGGGGATCGGGTTGTTCGCCATCCAGGAGCCGCAGGCGAACTGGTAGAAGTCGACGCAGGGATCGACGCTGCGGTCGAGGGCCTTGACGTCGATCGTGGGCGCGGCGGCCGGCGCGCCCGCTTGCGCGAACGCGAGCCCGGCGGCGCACAGCGCGACGGCGATGATCGGGAGAGGACGCATGCTGCCTCGCTTGGGTGGGGGGACGGCGGGAGTTTAGCGCAGCCGGCGGCGCTAGGGTCGCGGCGCCGTCGGCGCGTCGCGCCGCGACAGGCGGGCGACGAGGTCGGCGGGCCAGTGGGGCAGCGTCGGGTCGCCGAGCTTCGTCGCCGCGGCCTCGTAGGTGCTCAGGAGGCCGCGCGGATCGCAGTACGCGGCGACCGTCCGCTCGCGCCCGTAGGCCCGCTCGATCGTCGAGGCGACCGCGTAGCCGACCGTGTACCAAAGACCTTGGTTCGGGTAGTACCGCATCGCGGTCTCGCTCCGCTCCTTGCCCGAGATGCGGCCGTCGGCGACGCCGGAGATGAACGCGGCGAGCGTGGCGGCGTTCTCCTTCACCTGCGCCGCGTCGCGGTCCCAGCGCCCGCGGTCGGCGGCGGAGGTCGTCGCGCTCGGGTGGACGTCCGGCCCGCCCGCGGCGGCGATCACCGCCAGCCCTTCCTCGAGGCGGCGGACGTCGACGACGGCGTTGCGCGACGCTTCGGGCAGCGCGGCGAACCAGGCGTCCTTGCTGAAGTCGCAGGCGGCGTCCATGCCGAAGTGGAGCAGGTCGTGCGCGAGGCCGTTCTCGAACTGCGCGACGCTCTTCGCGGGATCGAGGTAGTCGAAGATCACGGGCCTCTCGCCGTCGAAGTAGACGAAGCTGTTGGTGCGCGGCTTCACCACCGGGTAGACCCGCGCGTCGATCGTCGTTCCGGGCGGCAGGTAGGCCGCGGCGCGGCGCCGCGCGGAGTCCGTGCCGAGGGCCTTCCACGCGTCAAGCGTCCGGCGCAGGTCGGCGAGGCGCGCCACGGTCTCCGGCGCCTGCAGGAACGTGCGGAACTCGGCCCGGTCGAAGGGACGCTTCCTCTCGCGCTCGCAGGCCTCGAGCTTGCGGAATCCCTCCGTGGCGAAGAGCCGCTCGAACTGCGCCTCCGAGACGGGGCGTCCGGCGGCGCGCGCGGCGACGATGTCCAACGCGGCCTCGGCCTCGCCGGCGTCGAAGAGGACGCCGGACGCGGCGGGTTGGGCGGCGCCGGCCGCGGGCTCGGCGGCGTCTGCGGAGGGAACGGCGGCGCGGGCGGAGGGAGCGGCGGGGAGAAGGCAGAGCGTTCCGAAGACGACGACGGCAGAAACCGCGATCTTCATCAAGATCTCCGATGTCAGCGGAACGGCGCGGCGAGGAGGCGCGCGGGGAGCATGACGAGCGCCCAGACGAGCTTGAGCGCTCCCTCGACGGCGATTCCGAGGATGCGGAACGGCAGAAGAAAGAGCCAGACCAGCGGGTAGAGGACGAGCGCCAGCAGCGCGAGCGGCCAGCAGAGGACGAAGAGGATGCACCACAGCAGGAACTTGACCATCGGGCGGTCCTCCTCCGAACGACGCGGCGACATGATCGCGCGCTCGGCGGCGGCCGCGCAGGCCGCAACGGCGGACGGCGCCCGCGGCGCGACGAACGGCTCGCGCCCCGCGGCTCGCGCGCCGCGGCGCGATGCTCGGCCCTCCGCCCGCGGATCGCGGCGCGATTCTCGCTCCGCGCCGGCGGATCGCGGCGCGCCGCGACCGTCGTTCAGTTCTTGGTCGCCGCGGCGAGCATCCGTCCCATCGTCTGGACGCGCTCCTGGTAGTTGGCCTGCACGCGGGCGGCGAGCCCGTCGAAGGCGCGCATCTCGCCCTCGAGCACGATCCGCTCGACCTCCGGCGCGGCCGAGGCGAGGAACGCGTCGAGGTCGTGCGCGAGC
>JAJFTU010000319.1 GCA_021372775.1 bacterium
GGTGAAGACGTTGGCGCGCATGAAGCGGCAGGTGTGTCACCAAGGAACCCAGATGTCGACGAAGATCGGCAGGTCCTTCGCCTTCGCCGCGGCGAGCGCGCGCGCGTAGTCGTTCTCGATGAACGGCAGCGCGGCGGCGTACGCGGCGGCTTCGGCGGCGGCCCGGCGGGCGCGAGGCGAGGTCGCCTCCTCGCGCGGAGCGCAGGCGACGAGCGCGGCGACGAGCGCGGCGCCCGCGAACACCGTTCCGGCAATTCGCATCGAGGGCCTCCTTCGGCGGCGCGGCGGCCCGCGCCGGCGGAACAACGAGGATACCAAGCCCCGCGGCGCCGGGACAGTTCTCAATGAGACGACGACGCCCGACCGTCCCGACGCGGCGCCGTCCGAAAGGGGATCCGTTCCCGGCGGCGACAACGTTGGGGGAGCGCGGCTCGCGGGCGCGGGGAGTCTCCCCCCGGCGCGCGGTTTGCGTTACCTTTCTCCGATGCGCCGAAGAAGCGGTCGGCGCGGGGAGCGGACGCGTGGGCGCGACGGCGGTCGTGGCGGAACTGATGGAACGGACGGGGGTCCGCTTCGGCACGAGCGGGCTGCGCGGCCTGGCCGACGCGTTGACCGACGAGGTCGTCTACGGCACGACGCGCGCGTTCCTCGACCACCTCGCCGCGCGCGGCCTCGCCGGCCCGGCGCGGCGCGCCGCGGTCGCCGGCGACCTGCGCCCCAGCACGCCGCGGATCATGGCCGCCGTGCGGCGCGCCTTCCTCGACGCCGGCTTCGAGGCCGAGGACTGCGGCTTCGTGCCCACTCCCGCGCTCGCCGCGCGCGCCCTCGCGGCGCGGATGCCGGCGGCGATGGTCACGGGGAGCCACATCCCCGACGACCGCAACGGCGTGAAGTACTACCGCCCCGACGGCGAAATCCTCAAGGGCGACGAGGCGGCGATCCTCGCGCGGACCGCGCCGCTCGACGCGCCGTTCGACGCGCGCGGCGCGCTCCCCGCGCCGCCTCCCGCCGCGGCGCCCGACATCGCGGCACCCGACACCGCGGCGCGCGACATCGCGGCACGCGACACAGCGGTGCCCGACCCCGCGGCGCGCCTCGGCTACGCGCGCCGCTTCGTCGAGGCGTTCCCCGCCGACTGGCTGCGCGGGGCGCGGATCGGCCTCTACGAGCACAGCGCGGTCGGCCGCGACCTGACGCGCGAGATCCTCGAAGCGCTCGGCGCCGACGTCGTTCCCTTCGGCCGGAGCGGGCGGTTCGTCCCCGTGGACACGGAGGCGATCCGCCCCGAGGACGAGGCGCTGGCGCGCGACGTCGCGGCCGAGGGCCGCTTCTTCGCCCTCGTCTCGACCGACGGCGACGGCGACCGCCCGCTGCTCGCCGACGAGCGCGGCGCGTGGCTGCGCGGCGACGTCCTCGGCGTCCTCGCCGCGCGCTTCTTCGGCGCCGACGTCGTCGTCACCCCGGTCAGCTCGAACAGCGTCGTCGAGCGCTGCGGCGCGTTCCGCGACGTGCGGCGGACGAAGATCGGCTCCCCCTACGTCATCGAGGCGATGGCCCGCGCGGCCGCCGAGGGAGCGCGCGCCGTCGTCGGCTACGAGGCGAACGGCGGCTTCCTCACGGCGACGCCGACCGCGGCGCCGCGCGGCCCGCTCTCGCCGCTGCCGACGCGCGACGCGCTGGCCCCGATCCTCGCCGCGCTCGGCGCCGCGCTCCGCGCCGGCGGGCCGCTCTCGGCCCTCGCCGCGGCGCTGCCGGCCCGCTTCACCCATTCCGACCGCCTGCGCGACTTCCCGCCGGAGATCTCCGCCGCGCGCCTCGCCGAGCTGCGCGCCGGCGGCGCCGCGGCCGCCGCGCGCCTCTTCCCGTGGCTCCCGCCCGTCGCTTCGATCGACGAGACCGACGGCGTGCGGATGACGCTCGTCGGCGGAGACGTCGTGCATCTGCGTCCCTCGGGAAACGCGCCGGAGCTGCGCTGCTACGCCGAGGCCGGCGCGCCGGACGAGGCCCGCGCCCTCGCCGAGCGGACGCTCGCCGACGCCGACGCGTGGCGGGGCCGCTGATGGACCGCCCCCTCGACGCCCCGCTCGTCTTCCTCCCGCGGCTCAAGGAGCGCGTTTGGGGCGGCTCGTTCCTGCGCGGGCGGGCGCCCGAGGCGCCCTCGGGACCGATCGGCGAAAGCTGGGAGATCTGCGACCGCGAGGGGGACGTCTCGCGCACGCCGGACGGCGTCGCGCTCGACGAGCTCGCGCGGCGCCGCGGCGACGACCTGATGGGCGCGGCGCGCGATCCGCGGCGCCCCGAGCTGTTTCCGCTGCTGCTCAAGCTGATCGACGCCAGCGAGGACCTCTCGGTGCAGGTCCATCCCGACGACGAGGCGGCGGCGCCGTACGGCGATTCGGGCAAGACCGAGGCGTGGTACGTGCTCGACGCCGCGCCGGGGGCGCGCGTCTTCCGCGGCCTCGCGCCGGGCGCGGGGCGCCGCGAGCTCGAGGAGGCGCTCGCCGCGGGGACGGTGGCCGGCCTGCTGCACGCGGTCCCGGTCGCGCGCGGCGACGTCGTCTTCGTGCCGGCGGGGACGATCCACGCCCTCGGCGCCGGCGTGCGCGTCGTCGAGTTCCAGCAGAACTCCGACCTCACGTTCCGCGTCTTCGACTGGAACCGCCTCGGCCTCGACGGCAAGGCGCGCACGCTGCACGTCGCCGAGGCGCTGGCGGTCGCGCGCTTCGACGACGCGGGGCCGGACCTCGCGGCGCCGACCAGCGGCTTCGGCGGCGCGCGCGGCTGCCGGGCGCGGCGCTTCGTGCGGCACGAGGCGCTGACGCTCGACGTGCTCGACGCCTTCGAGCGGCCGGTCGAGCTCGACACCGAAGGGACGCGGTTCCACCTGCTGACCGTCGTCGCCGGCGAGGCGACGATCGTCGCGCGCGGCGGCTGCGTCCGCCGCGGCCCGCTCGACAGCGCCCTCGTCCCCGCCGCCGCGGGCCGCTACGAACTCCGCGCGGCGCCCGGCTCGACGATCCTCCTCGCCTCGCGCCCCTGACGCCGCCCGCGCGGCGCCGTGGCCCAAGACGGCGACGCGCCCCCTCGGCCGAAGGAGCGCGTCAGCGGGAATGTCGTCCGGTCAGAACGCGAGGTCGTGGAACAGCGGCGCGAGCGCCTTCAGCGACTTCTCGATCGGCTCGTCCGGCGCGACCGCGCGGCGCGCGGCGAGCTCGGCGTCGAAGGCCGCGTGCAGCCGCGGCAGCTCGTCCGCGGCGTAGACGAACGGGATCGCCGCGAAATGGAGCGCGCCGTCGAGCTCGATCAGGCGCGCCGCGACGAGCGCGCCGGGCGCGAGGCGCGACCAGTACGGCTCGCGCACGACCGCCTCGCCGCCGCGCACCAAGTCGGTCAGGCGCAGGGCGTCGCCGGCGACGTCCTCGACGCGCCACACCGAAACGCACGACGCGGCGAGCCGCTCGGCGACCGCCCGTTCCTGCGCCGACAACCGTCCCCCGCGCAGCAGCGTTTCGAGCAGCGTCTCCCCCTCGATGGTCATGTCGGCGCCGGCGAAGAGCGCCAGCGCCTCGCGGGCCGGCGGCGGGCACAGCTCGAGCCCCTCCTCGAACGACGCCGCGAGGAGATGGATGCGGTCCCAGCGATTGAGCGCCACCTCGCCGAATTGGCCGAAGTCCTCCCCCAGGAGCAACGCCGTCATCGACCGCGCCAGCGATTCGAACTCGCTCCGCTCCGGCGGCACGATGCGCGGGACGCCGCAGCACTTCTTGTACTTCCGGCCGCTGCCGCAGGGGCACGGCTCGTTCCGCATCTCGGCGGGCACGGCCCGCTGATCGACGCGCAGCCACGCCGGCGGGGCGTCGCGGTATTCGTCCTCCCCTTCCACGTCGTCCTGCTCGATCAAGTTCCCGGCGTCGTCCTCGTCGATCTCCTCGGCGACGTCGAGATCTTCGTCGGCGCCCTCGTCGCCCGCGACGGCCTCGTCCTCGACGGCCTCCGCGCGGGCGTCCCATTCGGCGGCCCGCGCCTCGAGCACGACCGCCTCGTCGGCGCCGTCCGCGGCGCGGTGGATCGCGGCGAGGATCCGCGCCGCCGCCGCCGCGACGCGCGGCGGGATCTTCGGATCGTCCATCGCGGCGAGCAGGCGTTCCTTGCAGAGATCGACCCGGCCGACGCGGAAGAGGCGCTCGGCGAAGGCGACGCGGTGCACGACGCCGAAGCCCGCGTCCGCCTCGACCGCGGCGAGGACGGCGCGGCCCTCCTCGTCGCGCTGCGCCGCGAAGAGGAGCACGGCCTCCTCCGCGCCCCACTCCCCGAGGGGATCGGCGGCGCCGAGCCGGCGAACGAGTCCGAGGGCGCGGGGCAGGCGGCCGTTCTCGGCCAAGGCGGGGAGGAGCAGCTCGCGCAACGCGCCGCGCCAATCCACTTCGAGCATGTCGTCGATCGCCATGAGGGCGCGCGGCTCGCGCTCGGCGAAGTCGAGGAGCCGCTCGATCCGCCCCGCCGCGAGCGACGCGACGCGCTCGTCCAGCAAGTCGCCTTCGTTCGCGTCTCCCAACTCGCCCATCGCCGCCAGCAGATCGCGCGCCGGCGCTTCGAGCGCCGCGAGGCGCCTCGCCTCCTCCGCCGTCCCGAAGGCCTCGAGGTGACGCGCGCCGCCCGGGCCCTCGACGAGGCGCGGATACTCGACGTCGGCGAAGGCGCGGCGCGTGCCCTCGACGGCGATCCACAGCGCGCCGCCGTCGCCGGGGCGAACGAGCCACAGACCGACGCCCGGCTCGAGCCAGTGCTCGAGCATCACCAGCGACGCGTCGCGCCGCGGCACGACCTCGGCGGGACGCGACTCGTCGGGCTCGGTCTCGCCGGCGAGGACGAAGCGGTACTCCTCGTCCTCGGCCCAGCCGCGCACGGCGGCGAGGGAGCGCCAAAGGACGGCGAGGGTGCTGTCCTCTTCCAGTTCGAGCAGCGCGTCCCCCGACCGCAGCAGCATCGTCTCCTTGCCGAGCCTCATCGTCCGTCCTCCGCGCCGCGCGGCGCGGGGCAACGTTACAAGGAAAGGCGGCCCGCGGCCAAGGAGGTCAGGCGCCGTCCTCGGCCACGAAGACGCCGCGCAGATGGCGCAGCCGGTAGCCGTCGGCGGCGACGCTGACGGCGACGAGATCGAAGCGGCAGAAGGCGTCGCCGAGGCCGTTTTCGGCGAGCCAGCGGACGGCGGCGCGGCGCAGCGCGCGCCGCTTGCGCGGGCCGACGGTGGCCGCGGGATCGAAGAGCGAGCCGCGCCGGCGCGAACGGACCTCGACGAAGACGATCTCCCCGCCGTCGCGGGCGACGATGTCCAGCTCGCTCCCGCGGCGGCGCACGTTGCGGTCGAGGATCGCGAACCCCCGCGCGGCGAGATGGCGCGCGGCGATCTCCTCCGCCGCCCGCCCGCTCGCCGCGCGGCGCCGCGGATCGCGCACCGCCCCCGGCGCGGCGGGAAGGACCGGCTCGTCGCCCACGCCCCAACGATGCGCCGCTTCGCCGCCCGCGCGACGCGGACCGCGCCCCGCCCGTTGCCGCCGCGGGACGCCGGAACAGCAACCCGCACAGCCGCCCGCGACGAAGGCGCCGCGGATCCGCGGCGCCCGCGCCCGTCCCGCCGCGAGCGTCGTCGTCGCGTAGGAAGTAGCACTGGCGCCGTTGGCGTCGATGCGCAGCGTACATCCCAGCGACCTCATCACGCGCCGGTCGCGCTCAGAGATCGTTGCGCTGCGTCAAGGCTAGCTTCAGCGATTCCGGCAGTCTTCCTCGCTGAGCAAGGCGCTCCACATATGCGGACATCATGGGATCGATCGTGTCGGCGAAACGCCGCTCTACCTTCCGCGAAGTCTCCGGCCAATCTTCCCGCGCGTTGACGAGGAGGCGGTTGACCGCCAACAGCTCCTCCTGCAGCCGCTTGGTGAGTTTGAGTTCGGGACCGTCTCCAAAGCCCAAAAACGCCACAAACGACGGACGCGGGCCCAGGAGAAGGTCGCGGAGCGCACGCTTGTTCTCGGAGTAGAGTCTCGCCTGCTCCGCCGTCTCTTCAACCTGCAGCCGAGCGTTCTTCCAAACAGTCAGGTCCAGGAGGCGAGTCGTCGTCGTGTGCAGCCAGTCCACGAGGTACTCTGCAGCGCGCCGCCGCTCCGCGAGACGATACAGCTGGTGGGCATAGTACGCGGGGATCAAGGCTCCGAGCAGCGCGCTGATGAGCGCAATCGCAGCCCCGATCAGAACCGGCCACACAAGGACCTCCTCGAATAGGCGCGCTACTCCACGAGCGCCTTGAACACCGCGTCGGCGGCGTCGCGATAGAACTCGATGCTGAGCTTCGTCCACAGCTCGTCGGGAAGGTCGTTGAGCTGCCGGCGCGAGGCCACGGGCATCAGGAGGGTCTGCGCCTGCTTGTCCACCGCCAGCTCGGCGATCCGGACGGCGTTCGGGACCAATTCGATCGAGCCGCCGAGATTGAGCTCGCCGACGACGATCGTGCCGCCGCGCGTGTTGCGGCCGAGCAGGGATCCGCACAGCGCCACGAGTACGGGCAGGCCAAGGCCCGCGCCGGCCTTGTCCGCGTCCATTGCGCGGACTTGGACCGAGAACTCATCCCCGCGGGGGTTGCGGTCTCCGACGAGTTCCTTGGCGCGAGTGTAGAGGTTCTGCTCGCCGACCTTGACGCTCTCCCTGAACGGCGGCGGCGTAGGTTGGTTGAGGATCTTGACGCCGGTCCCTGGGCCGCAGGCGACCTCGATGCGGTAGAGGCTGGGGCCGGCCTCGCCGGACCCGGGGCTGACCGCCCAGACCTGCCCCGGAGGCAGGGGATCGGTCTCGATCGCCTCGTCGCTGTGCAACTCCGGCGTCGACACGAACTGCTCGACCCCCTCGGTCCCAAGGACGTAGCTGAAGTGCGTGTTCCGGAACTCGCTCTTGAAGACCCGCTTCTGCTGTTCCTTGACGCGGCGACGGGACTCCAGCGCGAGGCGAACGATCCACTCGAGATCAGCGTCCGGAACGGGCATCTCCGGGTCCGGGAAGAGCAGCTTGGTCAGCCCACTCACCGACTTGTTCACCGCCTCGATGTCGCGTCCCGACAAGGCGCCGCCCAGGTGGACACGACCTTGGAGCACGGTCACCCGGTTGCCCGACCGAAGGCGGCTCAAGCACTCGCTGAGAAAGTCGCTGACCAACCCGAACTGATCCGTGAGATGTTCCGCGGCGCTGACCTTCGGAAAGTCCCATCCCGGAGCGTAGGCGTGGAGCCGGTCCATGAACGCCGTGTCGTTGCGCATCTCGGGCGGCATCGGCCCGAGCAGGTGGCTGATCTTCTGCTGCTGCTCGACGTCCACGTCGAGGTTGCCGACCATCACGAGGCTGCCGTCGGCGCGGATGTTCTCCTTGCCGCGGCTGAACTGCCCGGAAGCCATGTAGCCCTTCATGATGTTGACGCCATCCCGCTGGTCGAACGAAATGCCCGAGATCTCGTCGAAGCAGACGACGTCGTATTGGCAGACGAGTCCTCGCTGGCCGGTGGCGTTGTTCACGAACATCTTCGCGACGGTCGCCTTGCCGCCGGAGATCAGGTGCGCGTAGGGGGAGATCTGCTGGAAGAGGTGGCTCTTGCCGGTGCCTCGCGGCCCCAGCTCGACGAAGTTGTAGTTGCGCTCGACGAACGGGATCATCCGCAGCAGCGCGACGCGCTTGGCGCGCTCGTTGAACGCCTTCGGTTCGAGGCCGATCGAGCGGAGGAGGAAGTCGATCCACTGCGCGGTCGTGAACGCACGCCGGGCCTGAGCGAAAACGTCGAGAGCGTCGGCCTTCGAGAGCTGGATCGGGCGCAGCGCCTCGACCTTGAACGGCCGACCGCCCTGCTGCTGGGCGACGATCCCGTCGTACCCGAGCGTTACCTCGGCGTAGAAGCCATCCGTGAGCATCCGCTCGTTCTCGCGCACGAGCACGTCATCGATCCGCACGTCGCGCAACGCGAGGCTCGGCAGCTCGGCGATGTAGCAGTCGTTCCGCGGGTCGAGGCGCGCTTTGATGATGTCGATCAGCTTGACCGGCCCGGCTTCGCGGGCCCGCGCCTTGAACAGCTCCTCCTCCCCGGTGCGGACGGTCCGGTCCTTGAGCTGCTTCTCGACGATCGCCAAACCCTCGGCGATCTCCTTCTCGTCAACGCTCGCGCAGTACCGACCCAGGAGGAACTCGACAACATAGGTCGGCACCGGGTACTGCCGGGAGTAGCGGCGCACCAAGTCCTTCCGCACGAGGTACCCGTCGAAGACCGACGCGGCGAGTCGATCGAGATCATCCATCTGCACGCTCATCGGGCTTCTCCGATCGTCGTCGCTTCGGAGGCGACGACATTGCCGTCACCGTCGAGAACCACGACGACGGCGGCGGCCCCTTCGTGGGTGTCGTCCACGACCACACTCGCCGCCCCGGCGTCGCCGAGCACGGCGGGGGCGCTTACAACGCTCGTGTCCTCGCGGAGCCGGTTGCGGCGCAGGTCGATCCTCAGTCCCGCGACGCTGGCGTCGACGCGAACGCGGCAGCGCATGCCGCGCCACGTCACCTCGCTGATCGTCGCGCGGACGGCGGGTGCGCGCCGCTCCACCACGAGAACGGGCACGACGCATTCCTGCGGGCTGATCCCGCCGTGGGCGTACTCGGCTCCGGCGACGAACGACCCGATGCCCGGCGGCATCGCGATCATCGTGTCCGGATCCCAGTGCCACGGATAGGTCGGAACGTCCGTCGTGGAGGCGCCGCGCACGGCGGCGCAGCGTGCCCAGCGACTCTCGACCACGGAAGCCGGAAGCGCGACCTTCGGCAGTCCCCCGGGGAGCATGAGCCAGCCGTGGTCGGTCACGACGGTGACCCGCGGCCATCCGTCGTCGAGGAGCTGCGCGACCCGCGCGGCGACCGCCTGCAACTCGACCTCGAGCTGGGAAACGAGCCGGGCGTTCATCTTGTGGCCCAGTTCGTCGATCTGGCCGATCTCCGTCCAGCCGCCCGTCACCCCGCCGACGGGAAGGCGCGTCTCGCCCCGTCCCATAATCGCGAATCCACGCCGCGCCATCTCCTCGCGCAGGCGGTTCGCGTCGGCGGGGCGGCCCGCGGCGCCGAGACGCGGCGTAAAGGTCTCGATCGAGGCCACGCCGCCGACGGCATCGGCCACCGGCGTTGCCAGCGGCTTCGCGGTCGACGTTACCGTCGGAAGCGGCGCGAGCCTGTGGCCCACACCGACGCGAAGCGCGCGGGCCTCGAGCAGCTCGCCGAGCCGGACGGCCAGATCGAAGCGCAGCCCGTCGACGAAGACGAAGCACGTCTCGGGATCGGCGCGGTACGCGGCAGCGCGCTCTCGCACGCCGGCCGGGCCCGCGGCGACGAGGGCCTGAAGACGGCGCGCCCCCGCGTCGAGCCACGGTTCGTAGAGGTGTCGGGCCGCGCGATCGACGATCTCGCGCTGCGCCGGCTCGAGCGGCTGCGCCAAGACATCGAGCAGCGCGCGATCGACGCGCCAGCCCCGCTCGGCGTAGTCGCGCGAGAACGAATCGAGCGATTCGCCTGACGGAACCGTCGTCGCGCCCTGCGCCAGACGTGCCAGGGGATCCGTGACGAGCGCGAGCGGGCTCCGCCCGAGGCGGGCCCAGACACCCGCGCGACGCGGTCCATGCTCCCGCTCGAGCACGAGAACGCGGTCGCAGGCAGCGCCATGGCCCAGGGCGACGATCTCTCCGAGCGCTGTCGCGAGCGCGCGCTCCTCGGCGTCGTTGCTGGCGGGGAGCCGCGTCTGGTCGACGAGCAGGTCCTTGGGCTGAACCCCGCCGAGCCGCTCGGCAACGCCCGGGTAGAGGCGCGGCGCCTCGGCGTACCGCCGCCAGACGTCGTCCCAGCGGTCGCCACCGTGCGCCAGACGCGACGCGGCTTCCTCGGGGCCGTCCTCCTCGGGATCGAATCCGAACTGCCGCCGGCAGACGTCGAGGAAGGTCGCCCAGCGCGCGGCCTCGCATGCGGACCGGAAGCGCTCGGGCTGGCCGATCCACGAGAGGAGATCGCGCGGCGGATCGTCGACGGCGAGGCGGTCGAAGTCCTCGGCTTCGAGGCGGCGGCCGGTGAGAGCCTCGACCGACGTCGCGGCGACAAGCGGGAGCGCGCGTCGCAGCGCGTCCGCGGTCGGTCGGTCGCCGGCGATGTCGAGCCCGAGGCCGTGCGTCGAGCCGAGGAAAGCCTCGATCGTCCATTCGCGGCCGTTGCTCTGGTGCCACGTCGCCCCGCGGTACTGCAGCTCGATCAACGGCTGGAACTCCGCCGGGCAGGCATCGCCGGCGCGCAGCTCCTGCCGCCCCACGCCGGGCAGATAGAGGACGGGAACCGAGTCGTCGGGCAGCGCGAGGCCGGGCAGCGCGCGGTCCACGACGCACTTGAGCCAGATCACCGGACCCTGGCGGTCGTCGGGCGCATACGGACCGAGGACGAACAGCTCGGGGAGCGCCGCCCGAAGCGGCGCGACGAGCTGCCGCCACTCGCCGTCGGGATCGGGCCAGAGCAGCGCCACGGGCGGCGCGTCGCTCCCCGCGGCGTGCCGCGTCGCGCCGCGCAGCGCCTCGACGAGGGCGTCAAGCACGGTCATCGCGCACCTCCGCGCGAACATCCCTGAGGGTCCCCGCTCGCGCCGACCAAGGCGCGCTCCCGCACGGCCTCCTTGAACGCTCGTCTGTAGTGGAGGTCGTTCCAGCGGTTGCCGTCGAACTCAGGGCCGCCGCCGAAGTCGGCGGTCGTCCCGTCCCAGCTCCAGAACCACGGGAAGTCCTTTTTGTCGCGCGCGACTTCCTTGCCGCGGTCCTTGTCCCACTTGACGTTCGGCGTGACGCGGAGGATCGAGGCGTTCCGGCCTCGGGCGTTGAGCGGCCGCGCGGTGACGAACGGTCGGACGTTGAGCCGCACGCCGTCGTCGAGGTCGGGCTCCCAGCCGATCGCCTGCTGGCGGAGCGGCTTCCACCGGACGAAGAGGTCGTACGGCGCCTCGCCGTCGAGGATCCCCTGCAACTCGCCGCGCAGGTGTTCCGCCGCGGCGAGGCGCGCGTCCGCCCCCTCGACGCCGGCCTTCTGGTCCGCGCGCTGGCGGTCGATCCAGTCGCCGAGGTAGGCGTAGATCAGTTTCTCGAGCGTTCGCCGGCCGCCGCCGTCGGGCGCGGCGAGCCGGTGGTAGTTCACGAGCGCGCCAAATCCGTCGTCCCGGCCGTCCCAGACGTGCCAGATGAACGGCCGCTGGTGGAAACGCTGGCAGTGCTGCTCGAAGAACCCGTCGCGCAGCCAGTCCTCAAGCGTGCGGCCGGCGAATCCGGCCGCCGTCAGGAGCGCGTTCTGCTGCGCGGCGGTCCACGGTCCTTCTTCCCACGCCGCGGCGAGCAGTGCCTGCAGGCGCTCGGCGGCGCGCGGCTCGCCGCGCAGCGGAACAAGACAGACGATCCCGTCCTCGTCCGCGTGCGTGTCGAGCGTCGCGCAGCGCCTCACCCATTCGCGCTGCTCAGGCGCGAGTTCCATCGATTCGTCGAACTCGGCCGGCCAGCGGTAGCCGAGCAGGCGCGCGACCGCCACCTGCAGCGAGTCGGCGCTCAGGCGCGGCGCGCCGTGCGCGGTCCGCTTGGTCGATTCGTCCCAGACGACGGAGCCGAACGGATGGCCGTGGAAGATCCACTGCGTCGGGTCGTCGGAGAAGGGTTGGGGGAGGCCGTGCGGGTAGCGCTCATTGGCGACCGCTGTCCAGCGAACGAGGTCGAAGGGAACCTTGACGAGGGTCGCGTTCGTCACGTTGAGCTTCTGATCGATGCGGCGCACGGCTTCGGCGTACTCGGGGGACGAGCAGAAGCACCACACGGCGGGGAGGTGCTTCCTATCGCTGGGGACAATGGCAGCACTGTTCATGTCCCACGCGCTGCCGCTCGCGAGTGTCACGGGCAGAGAACGCATCTGGCGCACCGCCACACTTGGCGCATCCCAGGCCACCTGACCCTGTATCCGTGCGGCGGGAGAAGCGGCGAGTTCACCGGTGCCCTGTTCCCAAAGAAACACCTGTTCACGTCCAACGAAAAGCTGACTGTCGTCCCCTGTTGACTGGAAGGGTGCCCAATGCCCGCCCCCAGATGTCTCCCAGAAGAAGGCGATGAAGTGGGGGTTATCTCCGGTCGTAATGCCCTGATAGGAGTTGGCCCTTGACGCCAAGAGCGGAGTATTGCCGCCTTCGTCAAGGCCGATACGGCAATCCGGGTTGGCCAGCTGCGCCGCTTGTCCCACCGACCGCAACCCCGCCGACACGAGCAGCCCCGCCTTCGCCTGAGCCGTGCGTGGGCCGCTCGCGTCGAGGCCGCGGAGGGTGTGCGTGGGCAGCGGCTGGCCGTTGGTCTGGGTGAGCAGGATCGTGAACGCCCCCGCCGCCTGCGCGCTCTCAAACCCACCCTCGCCGAGCCGTGCCAGAAGGTCCCACGTCTTCGTCGTCAGCAGCCGCTCGCGCTGCTTCCTGTAGCTCGTCAGGAACAACCAGTTCTGCGGCATGACGAGTTGCACGACGCCCGCGTGGCGCGGCCGGGCGAGCTCGAGGCAACGTTCGAGGAACACGTTGGCCAGGTCGTTCTTCGCGCTGGCGTAATGCCGTTCGCAGAAGTCCCGCAGCTCGGCGCACTGCTTGCCCCGCGCAAGGTAGGGGACGTTCGTGATCACGAGGTGATAGCGCCGCGTCAAGAGGTCGGCGGCGGCGGCGGCGCCTTGCGCGGCGACGGCCAGTTCGAGGCCGGCGCTATCGCCGTCTTCGGCCTTCAGCGCGCACTCCAGCAGCGGCCGGATCGAGACGATCTCGGCGGCGAACAGCGGACCGGTCACGCGCAGCGGGTCGATCAGGCTCCCGAGGATCGGCGCCTGCCGGAAGAGCGCGTGGAGCATCTCCATCGTGCCGCGCGCTTGCCGGTCCGCGCCGGCGAGCGCGGCCCAGTCCTCCTCGCGTGCACTGACCGCGAGACCCGAGCAGGCGAGGTTCAACCGCGGCAGGGTCCGGTAGCCGCCCATCCGCCACGCGCACAGCGCGAGATTGAACGCGGCGAGTTGCGTGCAGCGCGGATCGAGCTCGAGGCCGAAGAGGTTGTCGCGCAGCACCGCATCGGCGGCGTCGGGCAGCGAGAGCGACTCCTCCCGCATCCGCAGGGCGGCGAGGATCGGGAGCGCGAAGACGAGGAAGTGGCCGCTTCCCATGCACGGATCGAGGAGCGTTAGTTCCTTGGCCGACGTCGGCCAGCCCGGGTGCGTTCCCGCGGCGGGGCGCCAGGCATCGTCCTCCCGGACGAAGCGCAGGTACGTCCACGAGACGCCCGGGACGGCGCAGGCCTGACGCAGCTCCTCCTCCGACGAAGCCTCCCGCGCGAGTCCGGGACGCGCGGCGAGGATCTTTCCTGCCCACCACGCACCAAGGGAGTTGTGGAGCAGGAAGAGGACCATGTAGTCCTCGGTGAAGAGCTGAGTGACGGACGCCAGTTCGTCGGCGCCGATCTTCACCCCGGAGGCGTTGACGGCCTCCTTCGCGTCGGCCTGCCAGAACTGGTACACCCAGCCGAGGCTGTCGTCGGCGACGAACACCTCGAGCGAGAGCGCCTCGAGCCGCGACTCGAGTTCCTGTCGTGTCTCCGGAGGCAAAGAGACGTCTAGAACCGGATCGTCTTCGCGGAAGATCTGCGGCAGCATCGACTGCGCGAACCCGGCGGCGAGCCCGATCCAGTCACAGCGACGCTCCGCGGCCAGCTCGCGGCAGTCGGCGAGCGAAATCGGGTGTCCCGACGTCGGCTCGATGAGCAGCTCGTTTTCGGCGAGGAACCGGGCGAACAGCATCCGGTGCCAGTGTTCGTAGGCGCACTCGGCCGTGAGCCTGTCGATCGCCTGGGTGCCCGCATGCGCGTCGCGGGCGTCGCCGAGCTGCCGCCCATGCGCGCGCAGCCGGGCGCGCAGCGCACGCTCGTCGGCCGTGAGTTCGGCCGGCGCGTCCTTGGCCTGGACACCGAGGCGCTGCAACGATTGACGCGCCCCCGCCTCGGCGACACGCCGCGCCGCGCGGATGACGCGCTCGAGGTCCTTCCGCAGTTCGCGTGACAAGCTGGGCATCGTCCCCCTCCCGCTCCACCGTCAACCGATGACGACCGGGCCGTCCGCGAGGGCGGTCCGGATCCGCTCGCGCTGGCGCCCCAGCCAAGCCTCGAGGTCGGCCTCGGACTCGAGCGTCGTCGGCTCGATCGTCACCTGCCGCACCTGTCCCTTGAGCCCCCGCGCGGCCTCGGTCAGCGCGCGTCCGGCCCGGGCGGCGAGGGCGTCGAGTTCGTTCGCCCAAGTGTCCAAGGGCTTGGCCCGCAGGTGAGTGAGCAACTCGTCGGCGGTCCCGATGGCGGGGGCGCAGGGATGCCCGAGCCCGACGTCGGCGAGAATGGACTCGCGCTCCGCCTTCGACGTCCGCGCCCACGACGGGTCCTGCTCGAGGCCTTTGGTCGTCGATGCGAGGCGCGCGAGGAATTCCTGATGAAGCCGAGTCACCTCGGACCGCAGCAGCTCGGTGATGGTGCCAAGCAGCGCCGGGAGGGGGGTGGACGGCTCGAGCAGCAGGCGCTGCGCCTTGATCGCCGCGACCTGTTGGAGCGCCGACTCTGCCTGCGGCAGCGCCTTGGCGTGCGCGGCCAGCCCGTCGAGCAGCGTCCAGTCGCGGCGCCGAGCGGTTGCCATGTCGCGGCGCTTCTTCCACGTCTCGATCAGCTGTTCCAGTTCTTTCGCGCGTTCTTTCAGCGCGACGAGCTGCTCGTTGCCTACGAGCCGCGCGAGATCCTCGATGTCCGTGGTCGAGGGCGCCGCGGGAAGCGGCGGGTCGCCGCCGGCCACGTGCGCGAGATCGAGCAGCGCCCGCAGGAAGTCCGGCGCCCGGTGCGTCTCCTCGCCGCTCTTGCACGCGATGTCGAGTTGGCCGAAGAGCTTGCGCAGTCCGACGCGCTCCACGACGGTCAGCGTGGCGTGCTCGACGCGGAAGACCGCCTTGGGGATCCGGCTCTGATCGAGCGGGCCCAAGGCGACCGGCGTGCCATTGAGAGCTGCCGTGACGAGTTGCGCACGGTGGAGGGCGATCAACGCCGCATCCACGGCGTCCTGCGGCCAGCCGAACGGCGCGGCGCGAAGCTCGCGCCGCACCTCCGTCCCGGTCTTGCCCTCGCCGGCGGTGGTCAGCACCTGCTGCGCGACGGGGTGGCGCTCGACCGGGCCCGCATGGCCCACGGGCCGGAACGGCTCGTCGGCCCCCTCCTTGGCGCGCTTGATCGCCAGTTCCCACGCGGCGTGATCGGCGTCCTTGAAGCGCGGGAAGAGCCGGACCAATCCGGCATCGGCGGCTTGGCGGAGGCGCTCCGTCAGCGAGGGAAGGAGAATCTCGTTGCCGCCGCCCTGAAAGACCTTGGCGTTGCCGACGATCTCGGCGATCAGCCGGTCTCGTTCGGTCGCGGCCCGGTCGCGGCGCGTCTGCATGCCGATCCGAGCTTCCTGCCCCGCAGGAGTGGAGGGCGTCCCTCTGGCTTCGAGGGTCTGCTGCGCGGCGTCGGACTCGACGATGACGCGTTTGAGGTCGTCCGCCTTCTGTCGCGGGATGTGGATGAAAAGCCGCGGATCGTCGGTTCCGGCCGCGCGCGCCGCCGCAACGACGTCCTTTTCGGCCCTCGACCACCCGTCCTGGGCCCAGGCGACGAGGCTCTCGCCGTCGCCGGCGGGAAGCGTCGCGTCCCGGCTGATCGTGAGCGTCCGCCGCACCTTGGATGCGCCCTGCAAGAGCTGGATTCCGCCGACGACCCGTCCGAGTTCGGCGTAGAGGAGCTCCTCGCGCTTGATCTGCTCCTGCGCCGCGTTGGTGCTCAGCTTCTGTTGGCACGTGCGGAACTCGCGGTCCCACTCGGCCCCCTCCCGCGTCTGGAGCCGGTACTCGTCGCCGACCTCCAGCAGAATTCCAGCCCTCGAGAGCGTGGCGAGCGTCGCGGCCACCTCGGTCCGCAACTTACCGTTGTCGCCGGCGAGGTCGTCGACGAGGAGGTCGGCGATGTGCGCGGCCGTCGCGCGCACGCCGAGATCGACGCCCGCCGCGCGCGGCAACCGGCCGATCAAGAAGACGAGGCTCGCGATCCGCCGCGCCAGCGCTCCGTGCGAGGATTCGAGACCAACGATCTTCTCGTTGAGCTCGCGCGGCAGGACGCCGGTGTTGACCATCTCCGGCGCGAGTGCGTCGAAGAGCTCGTCGCCGGGAATCACCGCGCCGAGCCCGCGCGGGGACTGCCGGGCCACGGCGTCATGGATGATCCGAAGCTGCGAGCGGAGCTGACTCTGGGTTCCCGCGGCGTCGATTTGGCGGAAGCAGGCTTCCCAGAAGCGCCGCCTCACCGGCAGCAGGGGATAGTCGTCGGCCGCGACCTCGTGATCCTCGGTGCGCTCGCCGATGCGCGTCCCATGGAGCTGCCGCGACACCTCGCCCGCGTGATCTTCGAGGAGCCTGCGCACATCCGCGAGCCTCGCGGGCTGCTTCTGCAGGAGGACCTTGCGCGTGACCGTCTCGACGTCGTTGTCGGAGAGCGTCACGCGGACGGTGAAGCGATCCATCAACTTCTGCAACAGCGGGATCTCGGTCAGCGCGCTCTGCCCGGCCCCCACGACCATCACCTGCGCGTCGAGCTGCTTCGAGATGGCTTCGACCGTCTCGGTGACCAAGACCGAGCGCTCGCTCGAGTCGCCGATGTACTGCTGCACTTCGTCGAGCACGAGCAGGGCGCAGGGCGGCTTGCCGCCGTACCCGGCAAGGCGCAGCGCGTCCTTCACGATGCGCAGGAACTGGTCGCTCGAGATGTCGGTCCGCGGGGACGGAAACTGTTCATACAGGCGCTTGCGGGCTTCGGCCTCGCTCGACGCGAAGCCCGGGGCGAGGGCAAGGAGCGCCCTCGCGATGACGCCGCTGACGTAGAGGTTGTTGATCTCGTGTTCGAAGGTCTTCCCCGCCGCAGCGACAGCCTGCTTGACCCGGTCGAACCACCCTTCCTCGTGCAGCCACAGGCAGAAACATGCCTGCGGATACAGCTCCGGCAACCCCAGGCCCCTAAGGAGAACCGCGAGCATCGTCAGGCGAACCTGGTCGGTCGTTCCCGCCGGCAGCGCGCCCGCCGCGGAAACGAGCCCGCCGCCCTTGCGCCCCTCCGTGTCCAGCTCGCGCAGCTGCGCCTTGATCTCGTCGGGCAGCGCGGGGACGAGCGAGCGGGCGGTCGCGCCGTCCGAGAACCTCGTGTCGCGCCAGAGGTGACAGAGCACCTTCAGGAGGTGGGACTTCCCGCTGCCGAAGAAGCCGCTGACCCACGCGGCGCGCTGGCTGGTGCGCGAGTGGTCCGTGAGGAACGAGTTGAGGATCACCTGGATCCCCTCGGCGTACTGCCCCTCGCAGACGAACGTGCGCAGCTCGCCTTCGAGCTCCTGCATCGCCAGCTCGCTGTCGTCGGCAATGCGCGCCTGACCGTTGTTGACGAGGGGGTGATCCGCCGGATCGCGCAGCAGGACATCCTTGACCTTCATCGGGCTACTCCTCAACGTTCGCGGTGATCGGGACCGCGAGGTAGTTCCAGCCGTCCCGGGCGTCGAGCAGTCGATAGGTGTTGTTGTCGCAGTGCCCTGGGTAGAAGATCACCAGCCGGCCCCGGACGTCGGCCTCGACGAGCTTGACGATCTGCGAGACGCGGGCGAAGCCGAGCAGCGCTCCAACGCCGAAGACGGCGACGACCGAGGTCTCCGTCACACCCGGATCGGTGAGCACGGCACGAAGCCGGTCCGCGACGTACTTCGGGAATTCCGCCTCCAGCTTGATCTGCAGCAGCTCGGGCTCGGCGAAGTAGGAATCGCGGTACTCATCGTCGCCGGCGAGCCACTCCGCAAACGCGGGGGCGATGTCGATCTCGTGCCAATCGTGACCGGACTGGCGCGTGGCGGTCTCGAAGATCACGTGCCGCGCCCGCAGCGCCCGCTCCCAGGTCTTGTCGTAGACGACCATCACGACCCGTTGCGCCCCGGCGACCGTGCGCTGCCAGGGCGTGGCCAGGTGGCGTCCGTAGCGTTCGGCAAGATCCTCGAGTCGGCTCATGCGTCACACTCCCATGGTCGCGGGGTCGAGGCGAGCGGGATCGATCGTCACCACGTCGGCGGAGATCCGCAGATCAACGAGGCCCAGTCTCTTGGCGTCGAGGGCGAGTTCCCGCGCCTCCGCTCCATCGCAATCGAGCAGGCGGCACCAGCCGGACGTGAACAACTCACTGCCGCAGTAGCCGGCGGCGTGCCCGAGGTACAGGGCGTAAGCCAGCGTCGCGGGCGTCGCGCGCACGAGCCGACGCCGCTTGAATGTCCTGCCGTCGAGGTGGCCCGACTGGGTCCAGGAACTGGCCGTGTTCCGAACGACCTTGTCGAGGATGGTGTCGTTGAGGCGCACGCCGACCGCCTCTCGCAGCGCTGTGCGCATCGTGTTCCGCTGAAACTCCTCGCCGGAGGGCAGGGGAAGGACGGCGGATGCGGTGGCCGCCAGCAGGGGATCGCGAGCGATGGCGCACAACAGCGCGGCGAGCGGTCGCCCCGGCGCGTCGAGATCCCAGACTCGACGCAGGACGCGGAAGAGGGGAATCGTCGGATCGAGGCCGTACAGCTCGCCCAACCGCTGGTTCGTCAGCCTCCGGGTCGCGCTCGTCGTCTTGCCGAGGCAGTTCTCCATCACGATGGCGTCCGCGTAGCGCGTTCGGAGGACGTCGGGCGCGGTTACCGCGAAGACCGCCGTCAGCTCGGCGAGCATCATCGTGCGGCTGGTGTGGGTTCCTTTGGCGCCGAATCGGAAGCCGATCCGTGCGGCGTCATCGACGGGGCGAGACGGACGAAATTGAACGCTGTCGGTGGTCACGACATCCTCGCCGGCAAACTTGCCGGCCAAACTTACGCTCCCCGAGCGTCGGCCACAACACCCCCCAAGGGAGAGATCACGGGCACCTCAAACGAGCTCAACCCCCACGAGGGGCGATCGACGTCCGCCCGACTCCTTGCGGGCGGCTCTCCTTCTCGGGGGCGCAAAGAGCGACCCGCGATTTGTACGGGCGCGTTCGTCCCCGCCTTGATCTCGATTGGCGCGCCGCTTCCGCCGACAGGCGCCGAAGCCGGGGGCGCCGCCGACGCCGGTGACCGGAGCCGCGAGAGCCAACGCCATCGCTGACGCGCGGAAAACGTCCTTGCAGACAGTGTGGCCCTCTCCATACCACCGGCTCTTGCCCCGGCAGCTTCTCTCGTTGCGGGACCACCCGAAGCGTGTCGGCGGCTCCGGAAACGAGATAGCGGGTTGTGCCTGCCGCCACGTTCAGCGCGACGCTCCAAGCACAGCGGGGGCACTGGAAATGGCGGCGCAGGTTGTCGCCTGGCTTCCCTTCGGACGATCGGAACATCACCGGTCGCCAGTATCGTTCCATGAGAGGAACCCGGGACGCCGTTGAGTTGTTTCGCGGCTTCAAGGGCGCCGCAGCGACAGCGATCCCACTCGCCGTCGAGAACGACGAGGCCGCGGCCAGGGCCGCGCGCCGTCGAGCGCGCAGGTTCAGAGCTTCTTGAGGTTCGGCCCCTGCGGCGTGTCCTCGACGGCCCAGCCGAGCGCGGCGATCTCGGCGCGCAGCGCGTCGGAGGCGGCCCAGTCGCGGGCCTTGCGCGCGGCCTGCCGACGCTCGACGA
>JAJFTU010000320.1 GCA_021372775.1 bacterium
CGCTCGTCGCGCGCGCCGACGGCTACGCGCCGTCCGCGCCGTTCACCGTCCACGTGCAGGGGCGGTCGGTGCAGGGGGTCGAGCTGCGCGTCTCCGCCGGCGGCGCGGTCGCCGGCGCGGTCCACGGCCTCGCCCCGGACAGAATCGCCGCGGCGACGATCGTCGCCCAGCCGAACGGCGGCGGCGCGTCGTCGCGGACGCAGCCCGACGCCGGCGGCGGGTACCGCCTCGAGCATCTGCGCTTCGGCGCCTACACGATCACGGGGCAGACGCCGGGCGGCAAGGTCGTGGACGTCGCGGCGACGATCTCGGCCGAGAAGCCGGAGGCGGCGGCGGACCTCGACTTCGGCGGCGGCTTCGCGCTCGCGGGGCGCGTCGTGGACGGCGACGCGGGGCTGCCGGGCTTCGCGATCTACGCCGACGGGCCGACGACGGCCTTCGCCGCGGCCGACGCGGACGGGCGGTTCAAGATCGAGGGGCTCGAGGCGGGGCGGTACAGCGTCGTCGCGACGCGCGACGCCGACGGGCTGGCCTTCGCCACGCCGGTCGATCTCTCCGGCGACCGCGAGGTCGCGCTGCGCGCGCCGCGCGGGCGGATCGGCGGGCGCGTGCTCGACGCGCGGAGCCGGCGGCCGATCGGCGGGGCGGTCGTTTCGCTGCCCGCGCCGGACGACGGCACGCGAGGCGTGCGCGGGCCGCGGCTCGCGGCGACGGGCGAGGACGGGCGGTTCGCGCTCGCCAACGTGCCCGCGGGGCGGTGGACGCTCACGGCGCGCGCCGAGGGATACGCGCCGGCGAGCGCCTCGGCGACGATCGGCGAGGGCGGCGCGGCGGACAACGTGCAGATCCTCGCCGAGCCGGAGACGGCGCTGACGCTCGAGGTCGCGCTCGCGGCGGGCGGGACGCCGGACCGCGTGACGGCGGCGCTGTTCGACGACGCGGGGACGAGCGTCGGCGGCGGCTCGTACAGCACGGGCGAAGGGGGCGCGGTCGCGGTGAGCGACGCGCCGCGCGGCCGGTTCGAGATGCTGGTCGTCGCGGACGGCGCGGCGACGGCGCGGCTGACGGTCGGCGTGCCGGGCGGGCCGTACGCGGTCGCGCTGCCGCCGCGCTGCGCGCTGACGATCGACGCGCCGGCGCTGGAGGGGCGCGCGGCGAGCGTGACGCTGATCGGCGAGGACGGGCTTCCGTGGCGGCGCCTCGACGCGTCGCTGCGGGCGACGAGCAGCTTCGCGATGGGCGGCGGCCGCGCGCAGTTCAGCGACGTGCCGCCGGGCCGCTGGACGGTCCGCGTCACCGACGACGCGGGGAAGACCACGGAGGGCGTCGTGCAGACGACCCCCTCCGCCCCCGCCTCGCTCCGCCTCTGACGCGCGCCGCGTCCGGTCGTCGTCGCGCGCGTCGTTCCGCGTCCGCCCCGCGCGTTGGTTGCGCGGCGCGCCGCGTCCGACGCGCGCGCTGATTGCGCCGCGCGATGAGGGCGGCGACCTAGGGGCGGCTGGCGCGCCGATCACGTCGTCGAAACGACGGCGCCGCCACCGCGTCTGCCGCCCGACGTGATCGGCGCGAACCGTTGCCTTTGCGGCCGCAGGGCATCGGGTTCGCGAGGTCCCCGTCGCGCGGCGGACGCCAAAGACGCGTGCGCGAGACGACGATCGTCGGAACGCGCCGGCCGCCCTCGACCCGTCGCCAGAAGAGGACGTCCTCCACGGAGGTCGCCGACGACGATGCGGGGTCGTTTAGAGGGAGTTTAGGGAAATTACGGGATCGGGATGATTCCCCACCTCTCGCGCGAACACGCCGAAGACCGCGTGCGCCGGGCATTCTCGTCGTCTCATATCCCCCTGACCGGTTCGGACGCCCGATGGCTCGACGCTTCGGCCGCTCGACAATTCGCGGCTCGTGCCCGTTATCCGCGGGCGATTCCGGACGTCTCCTGTGGTGAAGGACTCGCCCGGCGCGCGGGCGCGTCCACGCAGGAGCGATCGTCGATGAGCGTTCCCCGTCCGGCCGGCACAGCCCTCCTCGTCCTTTGCCTCCTCGCCCTGCCCGCCGCGCTCGGCGTCGCCCTCGCCGCGGACGACGGGGAGCGGGACGCGCCGTCCGCCGAGGGGCGCGTGCTCTCGGCCGGCGGCTCGCCGCTCGCCGGGGCCGACGTCGCGCTCTACCCCTGCCTCGACGCGCGCGCCGCGGCGGCGCTCGCCCTCGCGGGGCGCGCGGAGACGCCGGCCGTGCGCGGGAAGACCGGCGCCGACGGCCGCTTCGTCCTCGCCGCGCCGAAGCCCGGCGTCTACGTCGCGAGGATCGAGACCAAGGGGACGGTTCCGCTGACCACCGCGCCGCTGGCCCTCGTCGAGCCGACCGCGCTCGACGACGCGCGGCTCGAGCGCGACGCGGGGCTGGTCGTCGCCGTCGCGGACGGCGCGAAGCCCGCGGCGGGCGCGACGGTGCGGCTGCGCGCGGAGGCGGCGCGCGGCCCCGTTCCGTTCTGGCGTCCCGCCGAGCAATGGGCGACGACCGACGCGAAGGGCGAGGCGCGCTTCGCCCTCGCCGCGCGCGGGGCGGGCCGCGCGGCGGCGCTGCTCTCCGGGCGCGGCGTCGCCGCGCGCGACGCGGTGCACGGCCCTCGCGCGACGCTGACCGTCGCGGCCGCGCCGCCGACGGCGGTCGAAGTCGTCGCGACGGGCGACCTTCCCGCGGCGAACGCGCTCCTCGTGGACGCGAGGCTCGACCTGCCGCTCGGCTTCGTCGGCGCGGACGGGCGCGGCGAGGCGCGCTTCGCCGCCCTCGGCGCGGCCCCGCGCCTGCGGGTCGTCGCCGCCGACGGCGCGACGGCCGAGACGACGTTCGGCGCCGGCGGGGCGCAAACGACGCCCGGCGCGGGCGCGAAGGGCCGTGAGTCTCAAACGACGCTCGCGGGCGGTGCGCCTCAAACGACGCTCGCGGGTGGTGCGTCCCAAACGACGCCCGCGGGGCGCGAGTCCCAAACCACGCCCGCGGGCCGTGAGCCTCAAACGACGCGCGCCGGCGGGCGGCGGCGGATCGTCCTCGCCGCGCCGCGCGTCGCCCAAGGCCGGGTCGTGGACGCCGAGACGCGGCGGCCGCTCGCCGGCGCGGTCGCGTGGCGCGCCGGGGCCGAGGCGGAGGCCGCGACGAGCGACGACGCGGGCGCCTACAAGCTCGTCGGCGCCGCGCCCGGCGACGAAATCCTCTTCCGCGCCGCGGGGGCGCTCGACGCCGACGTGCGCGTGCGGGCCGACGGCTCGCTGCCCACGGCCGCGCTGCGCGGCGCCGCGGTGGTCGAGGGGCGCGTCGTCGCCGCCGGCCAGCCGCTGGCGGGCGTCGAGGTGGCCGCGG
>JAJFTU010000321.1 GCA_021372775.1 bacterium
CGCGCCGCGCGCCGCCGCGCCGGCGCCGGCCGCCGCGGACGCCCGGCGCAAGCCGACGCCGCCCGAGAAGACCCACGCCGAGGAGTACTACTTCGTCAAGCAGATGAACGCGAAGACCCCGATGGTCGTCGCGCTCGTGGACGGCGAGGTCCTGCGCGGCTGGATCGAGTGGTACGACGAAGAGTGCGTCAAGCTGAACCGCACGGACGCGCCGAACCTGCTGCTCTACAAGCGGCACGTCAAGTACATCTACAAGGATCCCGAGGCCCCGGCGGCGGAATGAAGACCCGGGGCGAGCAGGATCTCCCGAAGGAACGGCCCTCGCTGGTCCTGACGATGGGGGATCCCTGCGGCGTCGGGCCCGAGGTCGTCCTCAAGGGCCTCGCCGACGAGCGGCTCGCCGCCGCCGCGCGGCTGGTCGTCGTCGGCGAAGAGGGAATCCTGCGGCGGACGGCCCGCGAGCAGAAGCTGCGCTGGCCGTTCGCCGGCGTCGTCCGCGAACTGCCCGCGGAGCGTTGGGAAAAGCCGCTGCTGCTCGCGGTGCGCGAGCCGAGCGAGGAGCTGCTGCCCGGCCGGATCTGCGCCGCGGGCGGCCGCGTCGCCGTCGAGGCGATCGAGCGCGGCGTCGAGATCTGCCGCGCCGGCCGCGCGGCGGGGATCGTCACCGCGCCGATCCACAAAGAAGCGATCTCGCTCGCCGGCATCCCCGAGCCGGGGCACACCGAGATGCTCGCCCGCCTCACCGGCGCGCCGCGCGTGGCGATGATGTTCTGGACGCCGGACTTCAGCGTCGCGCTTCTTTCGACGCACCTCGCGCTGGCCGAGGCGATCCGCAAGGTCCGCTGCAAGCGGATCCTCGAGCAGCTCGTCTTCGTCGAGCGGGAGTGGCGGCGCCTCTTCGGCCGCGCGCCGCGCGTCGCCGTCGCCGGCCTCAACCCGCATTCGGGCGAAGGCGGGCGGTTCGGCGTCGAGGAGTCGCTCTACATCCGCCCGGCGGTCGAGAAGGCGCGCGAGGACGGGCTGATCGTCAACGGCCCCGTGCCGCCGGACAGCGTCTTCGCCCAGGCCAAGGAAGGGCGCTACGACCTCGTGCTCGCGCTCTACCACGACCAGGCGACGATTCCGGTGAAGACCTGCTACGGGCGCCGCGCCGTCAACGTCACGCTCGGCCTTCCGTTCGTGCGGACGTCGGTCGATCACGGCACGGCGATGGACATCGCCGGCAAGGGGATCGCCTCCGAAGAGAGCGTCGTCGCGGCCACCCTTCTCGGCGCGCGCCTCGCCGCCGTCGCCTCCGCGCCCGCCGCCGACTGATCCGTTCGCGCCGCGGCGCGGCGTTCAGTCGCCGAGGTGCGGGCCGACGAGCTGCAGCAGCTCGCGGTGGACCGCGGGGGCGCCGCAGACGATCGCCCCGCTCGCCAGAAAGCGCCGGCCGCCGCGCATGTCGGTGACGACGCCGCCCGCCTCCTCGACCAGCAACGCGCCGGCCGCCATGTCCCACGGCCCGAGACCTTCCTCCCAGAAGCCGTCGAACCGCCCCGCGGCGACCGCGCAGAGGTCGAGCGCGGCCGAGCCGGCGCGGCGGATGCCGGCGGTGTCGGCGACGACGGCGCGGAAGCTGGCGAGGTACTTGTCGAGGCGATCCTGCTTGCGGAACGGGAACCCGGTGCCGATCAGCGCGTCGGCGATGCCGGGACGCGACGAGACGCGGATCGGCGTCCCGCCCTGCGTCGCCCCCTCGCCGCGCGCCGCGGCGTAGACCTCGCCGCGCGGCACGTCGACGACGACGCCCGCGACCACCTCGCCGTCCCGCGCGACGGCGACCGAGACGGCGAAGACGGGGTAGCCGTGGATGAAGTTCGTCGTGCCGTCGAGCGGATCGACGATCCAGACGAACCCCGG
>JAJFTU010000322.1 GCA_021372775.1 bacterium
GAAGATCCATGCCACCGCCACGAACGCCAGCGCCGCAAGCACCGCGTAGCCGACGCCTGTGAACTTCACCATCACCAGCAACGCCAGAGACGCGGACCACGCCGCCAGACGCATGAAGGAAGCACGCTGCATCAGGAGCACAGCCGCGGCACACGCCACAACGCAGTACGACGACAATCGACCATCGACATACGTCCCGGTCATCTGGCACACGCTGACCGGGTTGAACGCTGCGATGCCAGCGAGAGCCAAAGCCGTTCCGCCTCGCAACCTCACTGCCAACAGTGCGGCGAGCGCGAGAAAGAACGCGCCGCCGATCGCGGTGAAGTTGAAGAACTTCATCGCTTCGATTCGCCCCGACAGAGACACAAGAGGGCAGCCCGACAGCTCTGCCCCCAGCGCGTAGTGATTTAGTCATTGCCACTGCGGTGTTTGCGCCGGCGTCAGAGCGGACTCCCACGGATTCCAGCCCGCCTCAATCTGAAGCACCGCCTCTTGGTGATATTCCTGACCGTCCCACGTCGTGTCAACGAACCACAGGGCACCTGCGCCTGCCATGGCGGACATTGCGACAAGCAACAACAGGCATACCGCCCCGCGTCGACGGGAGAGCGTCCCCGCCGAACGCAGCACAGAGACGACGCCCAATACCGCAGCGAGAGCACCGGCAAAGAGGGCCCATACGCTCGGCCCACCTCCGAAGGCGAGCTGAGCCACGACAACGGCAGTCGTGACGAACTCGAACAACACTAGTCCGGTCCCGACCGCTTCCGCGATCCCCCTGACAGCCGTGCGCCGCTCCGCCGACGATGATATCGCTATGTGGTCTGCCGTAGAGAAGCGAAACAACGCTCGCGCCGCATTGCAACCGCCTCGGATCTTCGCGCTACCGTTCATCGCGCTCGCCTTGCATCCCGCAACCCCTGCCGGAAGAACACCCTCTCGGCGAATACAGCCCTTGCGCATGAGCCAGTCGCGTTCGCCAGCAAGGTCCAACGCCACGGCAATCCGTCAACCGCGGACCGCCCGCGGAACACATCCCTTCGCCCGTCATGCCGGCGCCTCTTCACCGCAGGCGACTCCACAACGCCGTCCACGCCGCCGGCGCCGCTCAGCTCGACTCCAGATCAGCTCTGTTCTCATGCGTTTGACAACGCCTATCAACGGCGACGCTTCGCGATCGCACGCCGCGACGTGGAAGCTGGCGAAGCCCCTGACCGCGCGGGACGAGAATCGACGAATGCGGCCGAGCCTCGTCAGGAGCGGGCAGACGCCGCAGAAGGTGGTCCTCTGCGCACGCGTCGGGCCGGGCGGGGCGGCCTGACGACTCTCCTCGCGCCGCTCAACGTCCGCGACGGGACGATCATACGGGGCTGCGAAGCGCGCCACTAGCACCCCGATTGCGTCGCCTTCTTCGCCGCGATCGGCCGCGCCACGCCGCAGCGCCCCAAGGCGCGCCTCGTCCTCGACAACTGCGGCGTCCACAAGCGCCCGGCGACGCTCGAACGGCTTGAGAGCTGCCCCCGGCTCCAAATCCACTCCGTCGAAAGCCGAGCCTCGGGGCTCAACCTCGTCGAACGTTGGTTCGCCGACATTGTCCGCAAACGGATCCACCGCGGAACGTCCACTGTCGTTCCCCGGCTGATCCGCGCCATCGACGCCTACATCCTCACGCGCAACAGAGACCTCACTTCCTTCATCTGGGCCGCGGCCGCCACCGCCGTCCTTCGCAATGTCAACCGTTGCAGAACGATGAAGGACGCGGAACACTAGCGATCGTCCCCCGCGGGACGCGCCTCTGACATCAACGCACGGCGCGCCGCCCGCAGCGCGGAAAAGCGCAACGGCAGAAACGACGCGACGAGATAGACGGCCGGCTTGGCGCGAAGACCGCCCCGTCTCAACGCGTCCGCGAGCTTGCGCCTGGCCGCGCGTCTGCGTCCCGCCTCCAGATCGGCGTACGCCTGAACAACCCGCCGACGAACAACTTCCCTCGCAATCAACCGAGCCGTTTCCGAGCGCGGCTCGAGGCCGTCGAGACCAACGAGCCGTTCAAGCGCCTCGACCTCGCCGTCCAGCATCGCCTCTCGGTCGGCCGACAGCCCCGACGCGTCGCGCCGATATCGCGCGACCGGCCGATCGGCGAAGGCGAAGGCGCGCCGGCCGCGGGCACGCCACGCGAGGCGCAGCCAGAGGTGATAGTCCTCGCAGCGCCGCATCTCCTCCGGAAAGCCGCCGACGTCCAGCAGCGCCTCGCGCCGCGCGATCACGGTGGACGTCAGGACGAAGTTCCCCAGAACCAGCCGTTGGAACAAGTCCCCGCCGGCCGCCAGAGGATCGCCGCCCAAGAGGCGCGTGCCCTCGAGGGCTGCGTCTCCCGTCCAAAGGGCGTCGCCCGAAACGAGGACGAGGTCCCGGTTCGCGGCGAACATCTCGAGACGAGCAGCGAGGCCACCCGGAAGCCAGACGTCGTCGGAATCGAGAAAGGCGACGAGCGCGCCGCGCGCCGCCGCAATGCCGGCGTTGCGCGCCCTCGACGGCCCCCCCGCCTCAGGAAACGAGATCACGCGCACCCGCGGGTCGATCGCCGCAGCGGCGCCGCTCCCGTCGCTCGATCCGTCATCCACAACGACCACTTCCACCGGGGATGGACTCTGACTCAGCGCCGACGCGACGGCCGAAGCGACAACGCCGGCACGGTCGCGGACCGGCACGACCACACTGACCTCGGCCGCGCTCACGGGACGTCCCGTCCAGACCGCCCGGCAATCCGACGCCTCACTGCCGCACAAACCGGAAGCAGCCGCAGCCGTAGTCCTGACGTTCGGCCGCCGCCTCCGCCCCGCGAAGAAGCCCGCCGTCCCGCGGATCGTCAGGCACGAGCGCGAACTCCTTCAGTTGCAGGCAAGGAAACATCCCGCTCACCTGCCCGAGAGAGTAGATCCGGTGCGCATTGAAGCGGACGCGCGGCCTCCCGACGGGCACGACGAGAAGCAGCTGCCCGTTCGCCGCCAACACTCGTCCGAGTTCCTCCGCCGCCCGCGAATCGCCGTCCGGATCGAGGGAATCGCCGTAGCGCCCGAGTCCGACGTGTTCAAGAACATGCATGCAGGAGAGCGACTCGATCGAGCGGTCCGCGAACGGCAGACGCTGCAGGTCGGCCGCGCCGCAGCGCAGCCCGTCCAACTCAAGCTCCGCCGGCCTCACGTCGTAGAACTCCATCGGCACGAACGCCGAGGCGAGCGCGGCGAAGTAGAGGCTGGAGCCGATGTCCACGTGCCGTCCTGGGCGCGTCGCTGCAAGGACGCGGGCGGCCCACGCCGTGTGGTAGACGTAGTGCCGGTCGAAGCCGGTCGTTGCCGTGCGGTCGGCAAGGCACGGGAACCGGTCGTCCCACGACACGGAGAAGCGGGCCGGACGCGCCGCCGAGGCGGCCGCGAACGCCTCGAACTCGCGACGGAAGCGCCGCGCGTCACGAAGTTCGTGCGCCACGCGCCGCAGCCGCGCCGTCAGGCCGAACATCTTCATCGCCGGCGCCACGACGGTCTTCGGCGCGCGCTGAACGGCCAGAGCCCGCTCATCGCAAAGCCTCGTCGTCGGGGCGTTCCGCCCAAGCAGTGGGGACGTAGCAGACGGCGTGCGTCCAACCGAGGTTGCTGCGCGAGATCATGGCCCCCTGCTCGACGCGCAACCGCCCCGCGTCCGGCCAATGGTCGGAGTCGTTTCCATGACCGTCGCCGACCCAGTACGTCACGAGGTACTCGCCGGGATACAACGGCAGATGATCCAGCGTCATCTCGACCCGCCGCGCGCCGCTCCAGCCGCGGAGCGTGAACCCGGCGTCGACGCTGACGAAGTGGAGCACCGGCACGCCGGTGATCGTGCGGACGCCGACCGAGAGCACGGTATCGCGGGCGACCGCTTCGGACCGGAGGTCGAAGACGATTTTCAGTTCGTCCCCCATCAGGAACGTCGAGCGCGGCGTTCCACCGGCGTCGTACATCCCCGCACGAACGATCCGCTCCGGTCCGGCACCCTGCCTGTCGGCCACGTCGGCCGCTTGGAGGACCGCCGCGGAAGAAGCGCCGAGCGCGGCGTACTGCGCCACAACGGCCGCGGACGGACCGTCGGCCACGACCCGTCCGTGATCAAGCAGCACTGCGCGCGAGCAGAGCGCCCCCACGGCGCCCATGTTGTGGCTCACGAAGAGAATCGTGCGCCCGCCGCGCGCGACGTCGCTCATCTTGCCCAGGCACTTTGCCTGGAACTCCGAGTCGCCGACCGCCAGCACTTCGTCCACGAGCAGGATCTCCGGCTCGAGATGCGCGGCAACGGCGAAGCCGAGCCGCACGTACATCCCGCTGGAGTAGCGCTTGACCGGAGTGTCGAGGAACCGCTCGATTTCGGCGAAGGCGACGATCTCGTCGAACTTGGCCTTGATCTCGGCGCGGCGCATGCCGAGGATCGCGCCGCTGAGGTAGATGTTCTCGCGGCCGGTCAGCTCGGAGTGGAATCCGGTCCCGACCTCGAGCAACGAGCCGACCCGTCCCCGCAGTTCCACCTCGCCGCAGGTCGGCCCCACGACGCGGGAGAGGATCTTGAGCAGCGTGCTCTTGCCGGCGCCGTTGCGGCCGATGACGCCGACGACCTCCCCCGGCTGGATCTCCAGATCGACGTCGCGCAGCGCCCAGAGATCGCGGGCCGCGACGCGCGCGCCGCCGTCGCGGGCGAAGAGCCCGGCCAGCGACTCACGCAGCGTGACGTACTGCGCAGCGCCGCCGCCGAGACGGTACCGCTTGCCGAGGCCGCGGATCGCGATCGCCGGCGCGCCCATCAGAGGACGTCCGCCAGGCGCCGCTCGACGCGGTTGAAGAAGTACAGCCCCGAGGCCGCGACGAGCGCCGTCGCCGCGAGCGACCACGCGAACTCCGGCCACGGGAACGGCCGGCCGAGCAGCGCGGCGCGGTGGGCCTCGATCAGCCCGGTCATCGGGTTCGCGGCGAGGAGGGGGCGCAGCCGCCCCGTCGCCATGCTGTAGGGATAGACGACCGGCGAGGCGAACATCCAGATCTGCACGACGAACGGCAGCGCGTGGCGCACGTCGCGGTATTGGGCGTTGAGCGCCGCGAACCACGCCCCGACGCCGAACGCGAGCAGGCCGACGGCGATCGTCAGCAGCGGGAGGAGCAGCAGCCCGAGTCCGGGAAAAGTCCCCTGCCAGGCCATCAGCGCGAAGAGCAGCGGGTAGGCGACGACCAAATCGACGACCCCGGCGAGGACCGGCGACGCGGGCACGAAGACGCGAGGGAAGTAGACCTTAGTCACGATGTGCGACTGCCCGACGAGGCTGTTTCCGGCGCCGGCGACCGCGTTGGCGAAGAAGGTCCACGGAACCAGCGCGACGTAGCAGAACGACGCGTACGGTATGCCGTCCGAAGGGAGCTTGGCGACCCGACCGAAGACGACGGCGAAGACGAGCATCGCGGCCAGCGGCTGCAGCACAGCCCACGCGGCGCCGAGGGCCGCCTGCGCGTAGCGGACCTTCACGTCCCGCCAAACGAGGAACGCCAGCAGCTCCCGGCCGCGCCACGCCTCGCGCAGCGCGTCGCGGAGACGCGGCCCGCGCGGCCCGATTCGCAGCAGCACCGCCATTCGCCGGTCGCCCCCAATCGTCCGCGTCTCGACGAACTTCGCGAGCGC
>JAJFTU010000323.1 GCA_021372775.1 bacterium
GCCGGCTTGTACTTGATCCCCGCGCGCCGCGCCTGGAAGTCCTCGAAGTTCGAGCACGACGAAATCTCGCGGAAGGTGTTCTGCGACGGCAGCCACACCTCGAGGTCGTACGTCTTCGCGCTCGAGAACCCCATGTCGCCCGTGGACAGGCAGACGACGCGGTAGTGCAGCCCGAGCCGCCGCAGCACCTCCTCCGCCTCGTCGGTCAGCGCCTCGTGCAGCTCGTACGAACTCTCCGGCGTGCAGAACGTCACCAGCTCGACCTTGTTGAACTGGTGCTGCCGGATCAGCCCGCGCACGTCCTTGCCGTAGCTCCCCGCCTCGGAGCGGAAGCACGGCGTGTAGGCGGCGTAGCGGATCGGCAGCTCCTCCTCGCGCAGGATCTCCCCCGCGTGGAGGTTCGTCACCGGCACCTCGGCCGTCGGGATGAGGTACCAGTCCGACGGCTCCCGCAGCCGGAAGAGGTCCTCCTCGAACTTCGGCAGTTGGCCCGTGCCGCGCAGCGCGCCGGCGTTGACCATGAACGGCGGGAGCACCTCGGTGCGCCCGTGCCGCGCGACGTGCAGGTCGAGCATGAAGTTGACCAGCGCCCGCTCCAGCCGCGCGCCGAGCCCGCTCAGCACGCAGAACCGCGCGCCGGTGATCTTCGCCGCCCGCTGGAAGTCGAGGATCCCGCCGATCTCGCCGAGGTCCACGTGGTCGCGCACCGGGAAGTCGAAGCTCGGCTTCGTCCCCCAGACCCGCTCGACGCGGTTCGACTTGTCGTCGAGCCCGTCCGGCGCCGAGGCGTGCGGAATGTTCGGCACGCGCAGCATGATCTCCTCCAGCTGCGCGTCGATCTGCTTCGTCCGCTCGTCGAGCTCCTTGATCCGGTCGGCCATCGCCCGCACGCGCTCGCGCGCCGCGGCGGCGTCGCCGCCCGCCTTGACCAGCTCGCCGATCTTCTTCGACGCCTCGTTCCGCTCGGCCTTCAGCCGCTCGGCCTCGCCGATCGCCGACCGGCGCTCCTTGTCCAGCGCCTCGAGCTCGTCGAGCGCCGGCACGACGCCGCGGCGCGACAGTCCCGCGCGGACTTCGTCGAAGTGGGCCAACACGTACTTGATGTCGAGCATTTGTGCGGACTCCTTAGGGTGCGCCAGTCTAAACCCGCCCTCCGGAGGGGGCACGACGTTTCCGCCCGCCCCGTTTTCGGGGATAATCGCGCCGTTCAGTCCTTTCGGAGGCTTTCGCCGTGAAACGAGTGCGCAAAGGGGTCTTCCCCGCCGCCGGTCTGGGCACGCGGTTCCTGCCCGCGACCAAGTCGATGCCCAAGGAAATGCTGCCGATCGTCGACCGCCCGACGATTCAGTACGCCGTCGAGGAGGCGATCGCCGCGGGGATCGAGGAAGTCGTCTTCGTCACCGGCCGCGGCAAGCAGTCGCTCGAAGACCACTTCGACCACTCCTTCGAGCTCGAGGCGGTCCTCGCCGAGCGCGGGCAGGAGCGGCCGCTGGCGATGGTGCGCGAGATCGCCGCCCTCTGCCGCGTCTCCTACACGCGCCAGAAGAAGGCGCTGGGCCTCGGCCACGCCGTCCTCTGCGCGCGCGGCCTCGTCGGCGACGAGCCGTTCGCGGTCTTCCTCGCCGACGACCTGATCGTCGCCCAGACCCCGGCGATCAAGCAGCTGATCAGCCTCCACGAGCAGACCGGGGCCTCGATCGTCGCCGTGCAGCGCGTGCCGAAGGAGCAGGTCTCGGCGTACGGCGTCGTCAAGGTCGGCGCCTCGAACGGCCGCGTGCACGAGGTCGTGGACCTCGTCGAGAAGCCGCGCCCCGACCGCGCGCCGTCCGACCTCGCCGTCATCGGCCGCTACGTCCTCTCGCCGTCGATCTTCCCCGTCCTCGAGGACACCGCCCCCGGCGCCAAGGGGGAGATCCAGCTGACCGACGGCCTCAAGCACATCGCGCAGCACGAGAAGCTGCTGGCGATCGAGTTCGAAGGCCGGCGCTACGACACCGGCGACAAGCTCGGCTTCCTGCAGGCGACCGTCGAACTGGCGCTCGAGCGCGAGGACCTCGGCCCGGCGTTCCGCGCCTGGCTGACCCGCCTCGCCGCGGAGCGCGGACTGGACGGCCACCGTGGATAGACTCCGCGTGCTCGGCGGCGCGTCGCTCCAAGGGACGGTCCGCGTCTCGGGGGCCAAGAACGCCGCCCTCCCCGAACTCGCCGCGGCGCTGCTCACCGCGGGCGAACTCCGGCTCGACAACGTCCCGGACGTGAAGGACGTGCGGACCTTGGTGCGCCTGCTGGGCGACCTCGGCGCGAAGGCCGAGAGGCTCGGCGAGCACCGCTACGCCCTCTCCACCGCGCGGGTCGAGAGCCCCGAGGCGCCGTACGAGCTCGTCCGCACGATGCGCGCGTCGGTGCTCGTGCTCGGGCCGCTCGTCGCCCGCTGCGGCCGGGCGCGCGTCTCGCTCCCCGGCGGCTGCGCGATCGGCGCGCGGCCCATCGACCGCCACCTCGACGGCCTGGCCAAGCTCGGCGCCGAGATCCGGCTCGACCACGGCTACGTCGAGGCGCGGGCCGAGCGGCTGCGCGGGGCGGAGATCGTCTTCACCGACGTCACCGTCACCGGCACGGAGAACCTGCTGATGGCGGCGACGCTCGCCGAGGGGCGCACGGTGCTGCGCCGCGCGGCGCGCGAACCCGAAGTCGTCGACCTCGCCGCGCTCCTCGTCAAGATGGGGGCGAAGATCGAGGGCGCGGGGACCGACACGATCGTCGTCGAGGGTGTGCCGGAGCTCGGCGGCGCCGAGCACCGCGTCATCCCCGATCGGATCGAGGCGGGGACGTTCCTCATCGCCGCCGCCGTCACCGGCGGCAAGATCACGCTCGAGGACGTCGAGCCGTCGCATCTCGAGGCGGTGATCGAGCAGCTGCGCCGGGTGCAGCTCTCGATCGAGACCGGCGCCGGCTGGATCCGCGTCGGCAACGGCCGCCCGCTGCACGCCGTGGACCTCGAGACCGCGCCCTACCCCGGCTTCCCGACCGACCTGCAGGCGCAGTACATGGTGCTGATGACGCAGGCCGGCGGCGTCTGCCGGCTCAAGGAAACGATCTTCGAGAACCGCTTCATGCACGTGCCGGAGCTGCGCCGGATGGGGGCGATGGTCTCGCTCGCCGGCGGCGCGGCGACGATCGAAGGCCCGACGCCGCTGACCGGCGCCGAGGTGACGGCGTCCGACCTGCGGGCCAGCGTCTCGCTCGTTCTCGCCGGGCTCGCGGCGCGCGGCGAGACGACCGTCCACCGCGTCTACCACCTCGACCGCGGCTACGAGCGGATCGAGGACAAGCTGCAGGCGCTCGGCGCGCGGATCGAGCGCCTGACGGAGAGGTGACCGATGGCCCAGGACTGCCTCTTCTGCCGCATCGTCGCCGGGGAGATCCCGGCGAAGATCGTCCACGAGGACCCGCTCTGCGTCGCCTTCGAGGACATCAACCCGCAGGCGCCGATGCACGTCCTCGTCGTGCCGCGGGCGCACGTCGCGAGGCTGAACGACCTGCGCGGCGAGCACGAGCCGCTCGTCGGGCACATGGTGACGGTCGCGGCCGAGCTGGCCAAGGCGCGCGGCGTCGCCGAGGGCGGCTACCGCGCCGTCTTCAACTGCAACGCCGGGGCGGGCCAGACGGTCTTCCACGTCCACCTGCACGTCCTCGGCGGACGCTCGTTCGGCTGGCCTCCGGGCTAGGCCGCGGCGCGCGACGGCGCCCGAGCGCGCCGCCCGAGCGTCCCCTTCGACGCGGGAGGGCACTCTCTGGTCGCCCGCGCGTCCCGTTCCAGATCCGCGGCGGAACGGCCGCGCCGCCGGAGCGGCCGCGCCGGCGCCGGTTTCGCGCCGTCCCAAGGCCGGCCGCCGCCGTGCCCGCGGGCGTTTGTCGTATTCTCTCTTCGTTGGATCTTCGTCGCCGGCGCGCGCCGGCGGGGAGCCTCCCATGAAGAAGACCGCGTTCTTCCGCGTCGCCGTCGTCGTCACCCTCGCCGCGTTCGTCTTCTCCTGCGCCACGACGCACGTCCCGCCGATCTCCGGCGCCGGCGCGGCGTTCAAGCCGGACAAGGACGAGAAGGCGCTCTGGCAGGCGTCGCGCGACGAAGAGCAGAAGCTCCTCTCCAAGGCCAAGCTGCACGACGACCCGCTGCTCGAGGACTACCTCGAGGGGATCGTCCGCCGGCTGAACCCGCCGGCGATGGCCGAGAACCCGGAGATCGGCTTCCGCGTGCGCGTGATCGAGGACCCGACGCTGAACGCCTTCGCCTACCCGCACGGCACGCTCTACGTCCACACCGGGCTGCTCGCGCGGATGGAGAACGAGGACCAGCTCGCCACGGTGCTCGGCCACGAGATGACGCACGTCGAGGGGCGCCACATGCTGCGCTACCAGCGCAGCGCGCAGAACAAGGCGATCGCCTTCTCCGTCGCGGCGATCGCCGCCGCGGTGATCGTCGCCGGCAAGGAAGGCGACGCGGTGCGGGACGGCGACTACGGCCGCGCCGCGCGGACCCGCGTCCTGACCGACATCCTCGTCGGGCTCGGGCTGCAGCTCGCCTTCATCGCGGCGATCAACGGCTACGGCCGCAACCTCGAGCGCGAGGCCGACGAAGGCGGCTTCCAGAAGATGGCCGCCGCGGGGTACGACACCAACGAGTCGCCGCGCGTCTACCAGTTGCTGATGGAGGACCACGGCGACCAGGGGAAGACCGAGGCGTTCTTCTTCGGCTCGCACCCGCGCCTCGCGGAGCGGATCACCGCGGCCAAGGAGTGGAACACGGCGCACAAGGGGTCCGCGCCGGTGAAGGCGACCGGGGCGGACAACGAGTCGTTCGCCCGCCGGATGCGCCCGGTCGTGCGCGAGGACGCGCGGCTGAACATCGACCTCGGGCGGCTGTCGATCGCGGAGTACGAGCTGAACCGCGTGCTGAAGCTGACGCCGGACGATCCGGCGGCGCTGCTGCTGATGGGCCGGCTGCGGCTGAAGCAGGCCGACGGCGAGAAGCGCGACGACGCGCGGCGGGCGAGGCTGGACGAGGCGGAGCGGTCGTTCGAGGCGGCGCTGAAGCTGAATCCGGAGCAGGCGGCGGCGCACCGCGAGCTGGGGGTGTTGGCGTTCAAGCGCGGCGACAACGCCGGCGCGTGCCGGCACTTCGACGAGTATCTGCGCCTCGCGCCTCGCGCCGAGGACGCGGCGCGGATCCGCGACTATCAGCTGGAGCTCAAGAAGGACGGCCGCTGCCCCGAAGCGGCGCCCGCGCCTGCCGCGCCGCCGGCGCCGCCGTCCGGCGTCTCCGTGGATCGCCCGTAGCGCCGAACGGCGCCCGACGTCGGCCGGCGATGCCGCCCGGCGGCAATACCCGCGGCACTCGAGCGGATCCGTGATTCGGAGCGGCGCGCGCGGGACTCCTTCGGATCCCGCTCTCGGGGTTAGGGCCCGCGCGATTCGATCGAATCCCTCCGTAGTCTGCGGTAGGGCCCGCGCGATTCGATCGGCGTCCTCACTCGGTGAGGGCCCGCGCGATTCGAGGAACGCCCGTCGTGAGGCGGGGGCGGTGGCTCCGCCGACGGGGCAACGGCTGCGCCACCGCCCCCGCCTCACGACGGGCTGTCGTCTTTGGTTTCGCGCTCTGCCCCGCTTGTCGGCGGGGGGATGTTCCTCTTTGGGTGGTTCGTGCGTCTTGCGTCGCCCCGCGCCGCGGCTTTGATTCGTGATTGCCTCGTAAAGCTCAACGTTGCGGCGCCAAGGCGCGTGTCCGTTGATGGGCGCGCGTCGCGCGGCGGGGGGCGGCGGCTCCGCC
>JAJFTU010000324.1 GCA_021372775.1 bacterium
GAGGCGACGCGGCGGGCGGCGTCCGCGCAGTACCGGATGTGCCCCGAATGCCGCCTGCTGGTGCCGGTGCGCGAGGCGCGCTGCCCGGACTGCGGAACCTCGATGAGCCGCGTGCCGCGGCCGGGGCTCGGGCGCACGCTCGCCGGGCTCGTGCCGAGCTTCGGGTCGGTCTCGACGACGCTGCTCGGGGCGATGGTGCTGATCTACGCGGCGACCGTGCTGCTCAGCGCGGGGCGCGGCGGCTTCCTCTCGCCGTGGAGGGGCGTGCTCGGCGCGTTCGGCGCGAAGTTCACGCCGCTCGTCCTCCAAGGCGAATGGTGGCGGCTGGTCAACCCGATCTTCCTCCACGGCTCGCTGCTGCACATCGGCTTCAACGGCTACGCCCTCGCCAACCTCGGGCCGGCGCTCGAGGCGGCGATCGGGCGGCGGCGGTTCTTCGTCGTCTTCATTGGCTGCGGCGTCGCGTCGTTCGTCGCCTCGACGTTCCTGAGCCCGCGGTCGCTCAGCATCGGCGCCTCGGGGGCGCTGTTCGGGCTGATCGGCTTCGGCGTGGTGCACGGCCGGATGCGCGGCGGCACGCTGTTCCGGGCCTTCTCCGACGACCTGCTGCGCTGGGCGCTCTTCGGGTTGGTGATGTCGTTCATTCCCGGGATCGACTGGGCCGCGCACGTCGGCGGCCTGATCGCCGGCTGCGTCGCCGGCCGCTTCGTCGGCCTCTCGCCGCGCGTCTCCCTCGCCCGCGAGCGCTTCTGGACCGTCGCGACCGTGATCTGCGCGATCCTCCCCCTCGCCGGCTTCGCCTGCGCCCTGCTTTCCTGATTTCCCCGCACGACCGCCTTTGAGGCCCAAAGGCAACGTTGCGCGTGAATTACGTCGGGAGGCAGGCGCGGAGGAATCATCCGCGGGCGAACGATCGTCGGGACGCGCCAGCCTCCCCTACCCCCGTCGCGAGGACCGCGTTGAATACCCGGCGTCGAGAACGACGAGCGCGTCGAGCGGCGGGGGGCGGCGGCGGAGCATTGCCCCGTCGCGGAGCCGCCGCCCCCGTCGCGCGACGCGCGCCCATCGACGGACATGCGCCCTGACGCGTCAACGCCGGCGACACCGTGGCCCCGCGGGCCAAGGCCGCGGCGCGAGACGAAACAAGACCCACGAACCACCCGACCGCGACCATCCCCCCGGCGGACACGCAGCGCGACGCGCAGCCAAAGACGACAGCACGTCGTGCGCGCGGGGGCGGCGGCGCAGCCGTTGCCCCGTGGCGGAGCCGCCGCCCCCGCCGCACGACGCGCGTCCCCGTGACGCGCGGGCATTACGCAGACGAATCGCGCGGGCATTACGCGGACGCAGCGCACAGACGTTGCGCAGCCGAAACACACGCCTCGCGACCGAGCCCCGAAGCGCCGACACCCGCGCAATCACTCACCGCAAATCAAAACACCTGATCGTGCGCGAGAACCTCGACGCCCTTCTCCGCCCAGCCGGCCTTCAGCGCTTCCCAGGCCTTCCCGTCGAACGGCTTCGAGGCGTCGGCCACCACCGCCACCGCGACGTTCCGCTCGAGCAGGCCGTCCACGACCTTCGCCACGAGCTTGTCGGCCGGCAGGCCGTAGACCACGACCTTCTTCGGCTCGAGCACCTCGAGCAGCGTCGGCATCGACGGATGCGTCCACGGATCGAACCCCGCCACCTCGAACAGGATCTCGTTCCGGTACGCCCGCAGCGACTCCCGCACCGGCCGGTCGGCGTGCGGCTCGCGCGGAATCTCGACCGACCGCTCGAAGGCCGACTCGGGGATCTGCCGCGCGCCGTCCTCGCCGGCCATGCAGTGGGCCGGGAAGGTCGTCTTGTAGTCGGGCTTGCCCTCGGCCAGATCCGGGTCGCCGGCCTTGTGCCCCACGACCAGCGCCACGCGCGGCACGCCGCGCTCGCGCGCCGCCGCGGCCAACGCCGCCAGCCGCGGCCGGATCGTCTCCGCCGCGGGGACGTAAAGCGCCCCGTCGAAGTCGGCCAAGTCGTACTGCGCACCGCACTCGCAAAGGATGACGTCGCTCATGCGGCTATGATAGCAACGACGATGGGCGACCACACATCAGCGGGTCTTTCGGGCGTTCCGGCCCTGGTCCTCGCGGTCGCGCTGGTCGCGCTGAACGGCTTTTTCGTCGCGGCGGAGTTCGCGCTGGTGCGGACGAGGCCGGAACGGCTGCGGCCGCTCGCCGCGCGCGGCGACCGGCGGGCGGCGCGTGCGCTGGCCCTCGTCGATCGGCTCAACGAGGCGCTCTCGATCTGCCAGGTCGGCGTGACGTTCTGCAGCCTCGCCCTCGGCTACGTCGCCGAGCCGGCGTTCGCCAGGATCTTCGCCGCCGGGCTGCGCGCCCTCGGCGCCTCGGCCGCCGCGCTCGCGGCCCTGCAGACCTTCGCCGCGCCGATCGCCGTGGCCGCGTCGTTCCTGCTGATGACCTTCCTGCTCGTCGTCGCCGGCGAACTGCTGCCGAAGCAGCTCGCGATCGGCGCCGCCGAACGGACCGCCCTCGCCCTCGCCGCGCCGCTCGCGCTCTGCGGCGTCGTCTTCCGGCCGTTCGTGGCGCTGCTCAACGGCGCCGCGCGCCTCGCGCTGCGCGCCGTGCGCTCGAAGCAGCCGGCGGGAAACCACCGCCGCAGCCTCGAGGACCTGCGCCAGATCCTGTTTCTCTCCGCGCAGGACGGCGAGCTGAACCCGCTCGAAACGAAGCTGCTCCACAACTTCTTCCGCTTTGTCCGCGGTCAGGCGCGCGACGCGATGGTGCCGAGGGCGCGCGTGCGGACGTTCGACCGCCGCGACGATCCGCGCCGCGCGTTGGCCCGCGCGCGCGAGTTCGGGTTCAGCCGCTTCCCGCTCGTGGACGGCGACCTCGACCGTCTGCTCGGCGTCGTGCACGTGAAGGACCTCATCCGGACCGGCGAGGCGATGCCCCGCCTCGTGGACGTGGCCCGGCCGGCCCTCGTCGTTCCCGACGCGTTGCCGCTGGAGCGGCTGCTGCGTCGTTTTCAGGCCGAGCGGACCCATCTCGCCGTCGTCGCCGACGAGTTCGGCGCGGCCGTCGGCATCGTCACCTTGGAGGACGTGCTCGAGGAGCTGGTCGGCGAGCTGCGGGACGAGTTCGACGCGGCCGAGCAAGACCAAATCCGTCCCCGGGCGGAGGGCGGCTTCGCGCTCGATCCGGCGCTGCCGCTCGACCGCGCGGCCGAGCTCGTGCCCGGCGCGCCGCCGGCGCCGGAAGGGGTCCGGACGGTGGCGGGATTGTTGCAGTCTCGACTGGGCCGGATTCCCGCCGCCGGAGACCGCGTACCTTTCGGCGAACGCCACGAGCTCGTCGTGGCGGCCGTCAGCGGCACGCGGGTGCTGCGGGTGGACTTGGTTCCGCGCGACGCGGACGAATGACGAATCCGGCATCGCGTCGCCAAGATTGAAATCGCCGCCGGCGGCCGGGGTTGCGAACGTGCGCGAGGGCGCGATATTGACCGACGGGGACGACGTACTTTTGTGCTTCCGAGGAGAAAGGCCATGAGGTCGTTGTCGATCGTTTGCTTCGCCGCGCTCGCCGGGCTGTTCTGCGCCTCCGCCGTTTCCGCGGAGCCGCCCGCCGACGAGAAGCGGCTGGTCTTCGACACGTCCGCCTACCGCCCGCGGATCGCGCTGCAGGAACTGCCCGCGACCACCCGCGGCGCGTTCATCACCGTCAGCGGCGTCGTCTTCTCCCACGCGCCGCTCGAGCGGGTGATGCTCGGCGAGCGGACCGCCGCGCTCCGCGAGGCCGAACCGAAGGACCTCGCGCGCCTGCCGCGCATTCCCTCCGGCGCCTCCGACGCGCCGTACCGCACGTTCTTCGAAATCGCCGACGCGCCGCTCCCCCGTCTGGGAGCCAACGACCTCGAGCTGACGGCCTACGGCAACGACGGCCGCATCTCGGACACGGACCGCCTGACGATCCTGCGGCTCGCGCCGGAGAGCGGCGGCGCCCAGTAGGCGCCGCGAGGACGGGATGGCCAACTTCGAGAAAGTTCTCGTCAAGGACGACGCCGCGCGGAAGAAGCGTTCCGCCGGCTCGGCCGCTTTCGCGGCCGCCGTCCATCTCGGCTCGGTCGCGCTGATGGTCGCCGCGGGCGGCCTGACCGTCCAGGCGGTCAAGGATCCGCACGGCCTCGACATCGAGTTCGTTCCGGACGTGCCGGCCGCGCCGAATCTCGAGGTGAAGAAGCCGAAGGTTCTCTTCAATCTCGACAAGATCCGCGAGCCGGAGCCGCCGAAGCCGAAGGAAGAGCCGAAGCCTCAGGTCGAGGAGCGGCTGCAGCCGCAGCTCCCCGAGCCGGAGATTGAGATTCCGAAATCGCTGCTCGACCGGCGGCGGCTCGAGATCGCCGCGGGGCAGATGACGGAGCTCCGCGGGCAGCTCGACGCTCCCGAGCCGGTCGGCGGCAGCGGCGCGACGCGCACCGCCGCCAAGCCGGCGGCGGGGCTCTCCGCGGGGGACTACGGCGGCGGCACGGGCGGGCGGGCCTATGAGGCGGCGCTCGACGCGCCGGAGGTCAAGGTGCCCGGCGGCGGGCGCGGCGGCCCGGGTCTGCCGGCGCGGGCGCCGGGAATGCTCGTCGGCGACGGCGGCGGCGGCGGATCCATCGTCGCCTACCACAGCGACACGCCGGCCACGATGGGCGACTTCCGCATCCCGGCCCCCGGCGCCGCCGGACGGGCCGGCGGGCGCCCCGGCGGCGGCGGCCGCGGGCTGGTGCCGGTGGAAGGGAGCGGCGTCGGCGGCGGCGCCGGCAGCGGCGGTCTGGGCGTGAAGTACGGCGGCCCCGCCGACGCGCCGGGCGGCGAGATCGGCGGGTTCGGAACCGTGGGACGTCCGGGCGGCGGGCGGCGCGGCGGCGGCGGGATCGGTCCGGTCTCGGCGACGGCGCAGGCGCTCGGCGGCAAGTACGGCCTGCAGCTCGTCTCGGTCAACGACCTCGGCCAGCGCTCCACGGAAGCGGCGCGCTGGAACATCCTGCTGCCGCAGATCAGCGACCTGCTGCGCCAGGCGCTCGCCCGCGGCGGACGCAATGGCGGCCCGCGCACCGCGGGGATCGAAGTCGACGGCTCGACGCTGGTCATCCGGTACCGGGACGGCGTGGTGCACTTCCTCGTCCCGACCGGCGACGGTCTGGCCGTGATTTACGTCGCGCGCGGTCCCGGCGCGAGGCCGGTCGTCTCGAAGGTCCAGGAGGGAGAGAGCGCGCTCGACGCGTTGAACTACTTGGTTCGCGGCTGAGCCGCGAGGACCGGCCCATGGCCGGCGCCGCGCGGCCCTATGATGGACAGAACGGCGCGACCGCGGAGCCCTCCGCGGCCGTCGCCTTGAGAGGACCGACGACCATGGCCCGTTGGATCGGCGCGGGCGCCGCGCTCGCGGTCGGCATCGCCGCCGTGGGAGCGCAGACGGCGCCAGCCAAACCGTCCGTTCCCCCCGCCCCCGCGGCGAAGGCCGCCCCCGCGCAGCCGGGCAAGGCCGCGCCGGGCGCGAAGCCCGCGGCCGCGCCCGCGGCGCCGACGGGCGTCCCCGCGCGCGCCGCGATGCCGATGGCCCCGATCACGCCGGCGGCGAAGCTCGCCGAGCTGCGCGTCAAGGCGGTCGAGGCGTACAACGCGCGCGACTGGCAGGCCGCGGCCGAAAGGGCCGACGAGTTCGTCGCCGCGCTCGACGGCGCGGGACTGCCGCACATCGGCGCCGACTTCGCGCTCGTCTCGTTCCTCGGCGGCCACGCGCGGTTCGAGCTCTGGCGCCGCGCGCCGGGCACGTTCAAGTACGACTACGACAAGGACGTCCTCGGCGCGATGACGGCGAGCCTGGCGATCCTGCAGGACGATCCGTTCTTCAAGCACAGCGTCCTCGGCGCGGCCTACTACGAGAAGCTCAAGGCGGGCGGCTACCGCGACGTCGAGCTGGAGAACTGGGCCAACTGGCACATGGAGAAGGCGCTCGCGGCGCGCGCGGAGGAACTCGAAGGGAAGCCGCGCGACGGCGCCGAGTTCGCCGCGTTCGACAAGTTCCTGCTGCAGTACGTCGGGCGCGCGCTGGAGATGGCGCGCCGCTCGCCGGTGGCCGACGTCTACCTGATCCGCGTGCGCGACGCCTGCCGGCTCGGCTTCGGCGGCGCCTACGACGAGCGCTTCGCCCAGTTCCACCAGGTCGTCGGCTTCGACGACGGCAACGTGCGCGCCGGCGCGGCGTGGCAGGCGGGGCTCGACATGATGGTCGCCGAGGGCTCGGCGCCGGCCGACGTGCTGGCGACGTTCCGCGAGGCGGCCGAGGCGACGCGCGGCGTGCGCGAGCGGGCCGAGGTCTACCGGCAGATGTCGGACTACGCCAGCCGCCAGGACGGCTACGAGTACAAGCAGCTCGCGGTGGAGTACGGGCGCACGGCCTTCCGCCTCGATCCGGGGAACGCGGAGATCCAGCAGCAGTTCGGCAGCGCGCTGCACGTCGTCTCGTTCGCGCAGTTCAACTCGGCGCGCTACGAGGAGGCGCTGCGCGCGGCGCAGGAGGCGACGTCGTTCGCCTGGGAGGGGGACGAGGCGGCGTACTACGACCTCGCCCGCGCCCTCGCCAACCACGGCGACAAGGTCGGCGCGGTGGACGCGGCCGAGACCGCCTACGCGCGGGCCGCGAAGCGGCTCAAGGGGGCGGAGGTCGCTCCGTTCCGCACCAACTACGTCAACATCCTGCGGCAGTTCGGCTTCGCGGCGAAGGCCGCGGCGGTCGAGGCCGAAGGGCCGAGGAGCTGAGCCGATGCGCCTCGCAACGTTCGCGGCGGCGCTCGCCGCGCTGTTCGTCGCCGTCCCCGCGCGCGCCGACGTCCCGACGGCGGTCCTCGACCCCGCGGCGGCGGAGCTCGCCCGCGTCAAGGACCTCGAGCGCTCGATCGTCTCCTACCATCTCCTGCTGCAGGGGGAGAGCGCGACGAAGGACGTCGTCGCCGCCGCGCTGTTCGACGTCGAGCGGCGGACCGAGGAGCTCGACTCGCGGCTCGAGGCGGCGCCGATCCTGATCAAGGACGCGAAGGCGATCCCCGCGCTGCGGATGGTCGTCGCCAAGGCGCACCTCGAGGCCGCGCTGCTGCACGCGCGGGGCGTGGACCTCGAGAACTCGATCCGCCACTACGAGCGGGCGGTGGACCTGCTCGGCTTCGACCCGGTGGACTGGACCGAGCCGCTCGAGCGGGGCGCGCGGCCCGGCTCGCTGGCCAACGTCGCCGACGTCGTCTACGACGTCGCGCCGGCGAAGGAGATCGTCGCCGACCTGCGCGAGTTCTGGTCGTCCGGCGCCGTGGCGCGCTTCCAAGTGCGCGAGATCCCGCCGTTCCAGCGGGCGCGGCTGCAGCTCAAGCGGGTCGGCGGGGCGAACGACGGCTTCTCGCGCGCCGCGTTCGAGCTGGCCTCGAAGCGCTTCGCCGAGCGGGTCGCCGCGGGGTACGAGGACTTCCGCGTCGTCGTGCCGATCGGCCGGTACATCGTGGACGCCTCGGCGATCGACGGGCCGCCGACCGAGTTCCGCGCGGCGACCGGCGTCGCGCTCGACCCGATCGTGGTCAACCCGAACCGGTTCAGCTTCGACTTCGTGAGCCCCGACGTGCTCTGCATGCCGCGGCTGTCGCTGAACGGGCTGCCGGTGAAGGGGCAGGAGAACCTGCCGTTCGGCGCCTACACGATCGAAGTGCCGACGGCCTGCCCCCGCCCGACGCCGAAGAAGATCACGGTCAACCAGGCGCAGGAGGTGACGCTGCGCAGCGAGCCGGAGCGCCTCGACGCGCTGCGTCCGGGGCAGCCGATCTTCCTCTTCGTCACCACGCCGGCGGGAAGCACCTACAGGGTCCGGATGTAGCGGATGGGGACGGCGGGGATCGCCCTCCGGCCGAGCTTGCCGAGGACGGCGAGCGCGGAGAGGATGTAGGGGATGGGAGTCCTCGACATCGTCGTCTGCGTCGTCCTCGGCGGCTGCACGCTCTACGGGCTGGTCCGCGGCTTCGCGCACATCGCGCTCGGGATCGCCGGGTTCGGGCTCGGCCTCGCGGCGGCGCTGCGCCTCGCCGAGAACGGGCCGGCCTGGTTCGGCGGGCGGATCTCCAATCCGTCCACGGCGCGGCTGCTCGCCTTCCTGCTCGTCTTCGTCGCGTCGCTGCTCGTCACCGCGCTGGTGATCTGGATCGCCGGGAAGCTGATCCGCGCGGCGGGAATCGGCTGGATGGACCGGCTGCTCGGCGCCGCGGTCGGCTTCGGCGGCGGCCTGCTCGTCGTGCTCGGCGCGATGCTGGCGTTGACCGCGTTCCTGCCCGCCGGCACGTCGTTCCTGCGCGGCTCGACGCTCGTGCCGCGGCTGCTCGGCGGCGTCGATCTCGCCTCCGGCATCCTGCCGCCGAGCCTCGCCGAGGCCTACCACGCGCGGCGGCAGGCGCTCGTCGGCGCGCCGGAGCAGAAGGACGCGGCGGCCGAGACGAAGGAAGGCGCGCCGGGCGAGACGAAGGACGGAACCGCCGAGACGAAGCCCGACGCCGCGCCCGGCGCGAAGCCCGACGCGGGACGCGACGGAACGACGCAGCCCGCGGCGCCCGCCGCGACGCCGGCGACCGCGAAGAGCGCGCCGGACGCGACGGACGCGACGGACGCAAAGGCTGCGACGGCCTCGACGCCGAAGCCGGAGGTCGCTCCCGCGGCCAAGCCGGCGCCGAAGCACCGCAAAGCGCACAAGGCCGCGTGATGGACGCGCGCCGATCGGCCGCGGCGGCGCCCGCCGTCGCCGCGTTTCGCGTCGCGCGCGCCGCGAGGCGTCGCCTCGAGTTCGCCGTCGCCGCGCCTCGTTTCGCAGGCGCCGCGGCATGTCGCCTCGCGCGCGCCGCGGTCGTCGCCGGGGTCGCGCTCGCGGCCGCGTTCGGTCCGGCGCTCGCCGACGCGCCGGCAAAGCCGGCCGCGGCCGATCCGGTCTTCGCCGCGGAACGGGAACTCGGCGCGGTCCGCGGCCTGCCGTTCCTCCATCCGGTCGCCTCGCGCCGCATCGCGCCCGAACAAGCGCAGGCCCTCATCGCCGACGAGATCGACGAGCAGCTCCCCGACCCCGACGCCGCGGCGCGCGCCATCGCCCTCGCCGAACTGCGGCTGCTCCCGCGCGACTTTCCGCTGAAGAAGAAGATCCGCGAGCTGCTCGACGAGCAGGCGGCCGGCTTCTACGACCCGCGCACCGCCACGTTCTACTTGATCGACCTTCCCCCGGCGACGCGCGCCGCGCTGCTGAAGCAGTCGGGCGCCGCGGCGGCCGAGGTGGACGACGCGGTCCTGGTCCACGAGCTCGACCACGCGCTGACCGACCAGCACTTCGGCCTGCGCGCGCTCCTCGCGGGCAAGGACGTCGAAGGGCGCGACGACGTGCAGTTCGCGCGGCAGGCGCTGGCCGAGGGGGACGCGACGCTGGCGATGATGCTCGTCGCGTTCCGCCGCCTCGGCCTCGACTTGAAGCCGGAGACGTTCCCGAGCGGCGAGACGCTGCGCTCGCTCGCCGCGCAGGCCGGGCCGGGTCAGGAGGGGCTGGCCGCGGCGCCGCCGTATCTGCGGGGGCAGCTGCTCGAGCCGTATCTCCTCGGGCTCGACTTCGTCGCGCGCGCCTGGCGGCGGGGCGGGTTCGCGGCGGTGGACGAGCTGTGGCGCCGTCCGCCCTCCTCGACCGAGCAGTTGCTGCACCCCGAGAAACGGGACGACCCGCCGATCGCGGTCGAGCCGGCGGCGCGCGAAGGCTGGGCCGGCGCGGTCTCGTTCGAGCTCGGCGAGCTCGGCGTGCGCGCTTGGCTGGAAACGGACGACGCGAGCCGCCCGGCGGCCAAGGACGCGGCGGCCGGATGGGGCGGCGACCGGGTGACGCTCCTCGTCCGCCCGCGGACGCCGAAGCCGCACGAACGGCTCAAGTACCCCGACCGCGAGGACGCCGTCGTCGTCTCCACCGTCTGGGACGCGCCGGCCGACGCGGACGAGTTCGCGGCCGCGGCCGAGAGCTGGCTGCGCGCGGAGACGGCGCCGGAGGACGAATGGCGGATCGACCGCCGCGGCCTCAAGGTGGACGTCTTCCTGCGCCGCGAGCCGCAGGGGGTGCGTCCCGTGACCGACATCGGGCAGGACCCTTGGGAGCGCCCGCCGTCGGAGCTGAAGGAGAAGCCGTGAGCGTCGTTCCCGGGATCGAGATCCTCGCCGGCCGGCGGGCTTCGCTCGTCCGCGGGGCGCGCGTCGGGCTCCTCGCCCACCCCGCGTCGATCGGCCGCGACTTCCGTCCCGCGGCGGCGCTGCTCGCGGAGGCGGGGGCTCGCCCGACGCGGCTCTTCGCGCCGGAGCACGGCGCGCTCGGCGCGGCGCAGGACATGATCGGCGTGGACGAGCGGCGCGATCCGCTCACCGGGCTGCCGGTCGTCTCGCTCTACGGAACAGACGAGGCGTCGCTCGCCGCGGCGCCGGAGGCGTTCGACGGCCTCGACGCGTTGGTCGTCGATCTGGCCGACGTCGGCGCGCGCTACTACACCTTCGCCGCGACGGCGATCCGCGCGTTGCCGGCCGCCGCGGCGCGCGGCGTGCGGGTGATCGTCGCCGACCGCCCGAACCCGCTCGGCGGCGAGGATGTCGAGGGGAACGACGTCGAGCCGCGCTTCCACTCGTTCGTTTCCGAGCTCTCGATTCCGAACCGGCACGGCCTGACGCTCGGCGAACTCTGCCTCTGGGCGGCGCGGACGCGCGGGATCGACGTCGCGCTGGAGATCGTCCCGGCGGAGGGCTGGCGGCGCGCGGACTGCTGGGACGAGACGGGGCTGCCGTGGGTCCTGCCCTCCCCCAACATGCCGACGCTCGACACGGCGCTGGTCTATCCGGGGATGTGCCTCGTCGAGGGCACGAACCTCTCCGAGGGGCGCGGCACGACGCGGCCGTTCGAGCTGGCGGGCGCGCCGTGGCTCGACCCGGGACGGCTCGCCGCGCGCCTCGACGCGTTCCGGCTGCCGGGGGTCGCGTTCCGGCCGGCCGTCTTCCGTCCCGCGTTCCACAAGCACGCCGGACGGGACTGCGGCGGTGTCCAGATCCACATGACCGACCGGGCGACGTTCCGGCCGACGCTGACCGGCCTCGCCTTCGTCGCCGCCTGCCGCGCCGAGGACCCCGAGCGGTTCGGCTGGCGGACCGAGACCTACGAGTTCGTCTCCGACCGGCTCGCGTTCGACCTCCTCGCCGGGGGCGAGGGGTGGCGGCGGGGGCTCGAGGCGGGGGCCGATCCGCGGGAACTGGCGTCCGCGTGGGGCCCGTCCGAGGCCGCCTTCCGCGCCGCGCGGGCCGACCTGCTGCTTTACCGGGCCTGAAACCGCCCAACGTGGAGCCGACCGTGTTGGTCGGCCGTCGTCCGCGGGCGGACGGGGCCGTCCGCCGGCGGACGTTTCCGCCGAGCCCGCTCCTTTGGAATCAACGACTTGCGGCGGCACGCCCTTTGCTTTCCATCCCCGGCATGCT
>JAJFTU010000325.1 GCA_021372775.1 bacterium
GGCCATCCGCAGCGCAAGAACGCCGAGAACCGCGTCCGCCAGATCTGGGGCCCGTTCCTCGCGCAGGGGTACGAGGTCGTCATCGACTTCTACAACGCCGAGCTTCGTCTGGGCGGCGACCTGCCGGAGCGGATCTCGCCGGAGTTGATGGTCGAGCTGGGGCCGGCCGCGCGGGCGGCGCGGGTCATGGACCTCCATCTCGCGGGAGAGGCGGGGGTCGAGCAGCTGCTGGAGATGCTCCGCGTCTTCACCTCGGGCGCGGAACGTCCGGCGAACGGGACCGGCGCGGTGCCGATGCAGGCGCCGCCGCCGACGCCGCGGCCGGTGATGGCGGGCGTGGCCGTCTCGGCGCCGCAGGCGACGCCGCCGGGCGGCGTCGGCGCGGCCTCGGCCGGGACCGGCTATCCCTCGAGTTACGGCGGTCCGCCGGCCTACAGCGGCCCGGTTCCGACGGGCGGCTATCCGCAGGGCGCCGCGGCGCTCGGCGCGCGGGCCACGGGCGGCTTCGCCGCCGGTCCGCCGACGGGCCCCGTGCCGCAGCCGTACGCGGGTCCGCCGACGGGGCCGGTCGTTCCGGCGGCGCCGCTCGCCGGTCCGCCGACCGGGCCGGTGGACCGACCCGCGGTCTACGCCGGCCCGCCGACGACGATCTACAACGGTCCTCCGACGACGATCTACAGCGGTCCGCCGACGGGCCCCGTGCCGCTCGCCGGTCCGCCGACCGGGCCGGTGGGGCAGCCCGCGGTCTACGCCGGTCCGCCGACGACGATCTACGGCGGCGCCCCGACGACGATCTACGGCGGCCCGCCGAGCGGTCCGGTCGATCCGTTGTCGCCCTTCGCCGGCCCCCCGACGGGCCCGGTCGCGATCTACCCCGCGGCGCCGCGGGGCGCGGGCGCCGCGCCGGTCTTCAACGGCGCCGGTCCGCAGGCCACGGGCGCGGTCCGCACCACCGGTCCGGTCGCCGCGCCGCCGCAGGACGTGCGCCAGGCGCTTCACCTGCTCGGGACGTACTGGACGGCGATCGAGCAGGCCGGTCGGCGCGACGACGCGGCGATGGCGTGGCTGCTCAACTTCGTCTCCGGCTTCCCCGGCGACGGCCTCTCGCGCCCGGTGCAGCTCTACGGCGGCACGACGACCGCGCTCTCGACGCTCGAGCACGCGCTCGACGTCGCGCGTCTCGCCGCGCTGAGCGGACGGGCCGCGGGGATCGCCGGCGACGCGTTGGCGGAGCTGATCGAGGCGGCGCTCTGCGCCGACATCGGCATGCGGGCGATTCCGCTCGAGCTGGTGCAGCGGCCGCTGCGGCTGACGCAGGAAGACTTCCGCACCATCCGCCAGCACCCGCTCGTCGGCGCGCGCTGGCTGCTGGCGACGCCCGGGATCCCGACGATCTGCGGCGTCGTGGCGTTCGAGCACCACCTGCGGCGCGACGGGCGCGGCTATCCGCACACCGCCGCCTCGTGGGTCCCGCACGCGGCGTCGCGGCTCGTGCAGGCCTGCGACACCTACGCCGCGCTCCGCACGCCGCGGCCGTTCCGTCCGCCGCTCGCCGAGCCGGACGCGCGGGCGCTGATGCGCAAGCTCTCCGGCGCGGCGCTCGATCCGGAGTCGGTCGAACTGCTGCTGACCCGCGGCGCGCCCGCGGGATGCGTCGCCGCCCAGCCCGCCTGACCCCGAACGTCGCCGCGGCTACAATGGCCGCATGATCCCCGCATTGGAAACCGCCATCCGGCTCGCGCGCGGCGCGGGCGAGCTCGCGCTCGCCGTGCAGCGGGGCGAGTTCGAGGTCGTGCAGAAGGCGAACGACGAAGGGCCGGTGACGATCGCCGACCGCCGCGCCGACCGCTTCATCCGCGAGGGGCTCGCCGAGGCCTACCCGGACGACGCGCTGCTCACGGAGGAGACCCCGGACGACCTGAGCCGCCTCGCATCGCGGCGCGTCTGGATCGTCGATCCGCTCGACGGCACGAAGCAGTTCGTGCAGCGCGCGGGGGAGTTCGCGGTGATGATCGGCCTCGCCGTGGAGGGGCGCGCCGCGCTCGGCGTCGTCCATCTTCCGGCCGACGGCCGGACGTTCGCCGGGGCGGTCGGCGAGGGGACGTACGAGATCCTCAAGGACGCGGCGCCGCGGCGGATCGTGCTGCCGGAGATGCCGGACGTCGAGGGACGGCTGATCCTCGCGCTCAGCCGCAACCGCGCCGGGGCGCGCACGGCGCGCCTCGTCGAGGAGCTGGCGCCGAACGCCGTGGTCGTGTCGGGGTCGGTCGGGCGGAAGGCGGCGCTGGTGCTCGCCGGGCGCGCCGACGCCTACGTCTCGCTGGGCAAGCGCTCGCGTCACTGGGACGCCTGCGCGCCGGACGCGCTGATCACCGCCGCGGGCGGGTTCTTCGGCGACGCGTACGGGCGGGAGAAGATCTACAACACCGCGGAGACGCAGAACACGACCGGCCTGCTGGCCTGCCGGCGCGGGCTGGTCGCGCGGATCGCGCGCGCGGCGAACGCCGCCTTGGCGGCGTCGCGCGCAGGGAAGAAGCCATGAGCGATGGAATGGACATCGAAACCCTGATCGCCGCGCTGGCCGCGCCGGGCGCCCTGCCGATGGCGGGGGACGGGCTGACGCTGGTCGTGCAGACGCACATCAGCGCCGTGTTCCTCGCCGGGGAGCACGCGTTCAAGCTCAAGAAGCCGGTGGACTTCGGCTTCCTCGACTTCTCGACGCCCGAGAAGCGCGCCCACTTCTGCCGCGAGGAGCTGCGGCTCAACCGCCGTCTCGCGCCGGAGTTCTACGTCGGCCTCGCGCCGGTCTGGCTGCGGCCGAAGGGGATCGTCGAGGTCGGGCAGCCGAGCGAGACGCCGCCGCCCTGCGACGAGCTGCTCGTCGTGATGAAGCGCCTGCCGCAGGAACGGATGATGGACAAGCTGCTCGCCGAGGGGGCGCTCGAGGCGCGGCACGTCGAGCGGCTGGCGCGCTTGGTCGCGGCGTTCCACGCCCGCGCCGAGGCGGGCGTGGAGATCGAGAAGCACGGGACGCGCGACGCCGCGGGTCGCCTGGCGATCGAGAACTTCGACCAGACGGAAGTCTTCCGCGGGCGGTTCGTCGATCCGCGGACGCACCACCTGATGCGCGCCCGCACGACGCAGTTCCTGGAGACGCGCGAGCGGCTCTTCCGGACGCGCGTCGCCGCGGGGCGGGTGCGCGACTGCCACGGCGACCTGCACTCGCCGAACGTCTGCATCCTCGCCGACGGCAAGCCGGTCGTCTACGACTGCATCGAGTTCTCGCCGGCCTACCGCTGCGGCGACGTCGCCTCCGAGGTCGCGTTCACGGCGATGGACCTCGAGTTCCGGGGCCGCGCGGATCTGGCCGACGCGTTCGTCGAGACGTACGGGCGGATCGCGGGGGATCCGACGCTCGAGGCGGCGCTGCCGTTCTACAAGGCGTACCGCGCGATGGTCCGGGCGAAGATCTCGTCGCTCACCGCCTCGGCGACGGAAGTGGACGAGGCGGTGCGCGCGCGCGCCGCGGACGACGCGCGGAAGCTCTACGCGCTCGCCGAGCGGTACACGCGGGGCCTCGTGCCGCCGACGGTGATCGTCCTCTCGGGGCTGACCGGCGTGGGGAAGACCGCGGTGGCCGACAAGCTGCGCCGCGCGGCGGGGCTCGCCCCGCTGGAGACCGACCGGATCCGCAAGGAACTCGCCGGCCTCGATCCGTCGAAGCCGGCGCCGGCCGGCGTCGGGCAGGGGATCTACACCCACGCGATGACCGCGGCGACCTACCGCACGCTGGCGCGCGGCGCGGCGGAGCGGATCGAGCAAGGGGACGCGCCGCTGGCCGTCGGGACGTTCGTGGCCCGCGAGCAGCGGAAGGCGCTGCGGGACGTCGCGGCGGAGGCGAAGACGCCGCTGCTCTTCGTGCGCCTCACGGCGCCGCAGGACGTCGTCGAAGGACGCCTGACGAAGCGTCCGCCGGGGATGTCGGACGGCACGGTCGAGGTCTACCGCTCGATGCTGCAGCGCGCGGAAGCTCCGGACGAGATTCCCGAGAGCGAGCGCCTCGACGTCGACACCTCGAACCGCGATCCCGAGACCTCGGCCGAAGTGATCCTCGCCCGCCTGCGCGGCGAATAACCCGCCGGCGACGCTTCGCGTCGCCCGCGTGAACCCCGCGAAACGTCGTCCCCACGGCGACGTTTCGCGTCGCGCGGACCGGTAGGGGCGGCTGGCGCGCTCCGATGACCGTCGGAACAACGGCGCCTCATCGCGCCTGCCGCCCGACCTGAACCCCGCGCAACGTTGCCTTTTCGACGACGGACGCAACGGCAAGGTTTGGCGTGAATCACGTCGGGAGGCAGGCGCGGAGGTCTCTTCCGCGGGCAGACGACCGTCGGGGCGCGCCAGCCTCCCCTACCGCCCGACCTGAACCCCGCGCAACGTTGCCTTTCGACGAACGACCCAACGGCGACGTTTCGCGTCGCCCC
>JAJFTU010000326.1 GCA_021372775.1 bacterium
ATCCGCGACGGGTCCGCTTGAATCCGTCGCTCCGCGGCTAAAGGTTCCCCCGCCCCGACCGACAAGAGAGACGACACAGGACCGCGGCCCCCGCCGAGCGCCGGCCGGGGCGCGCGTGCCGTCCCTGTTCCACGGCCTGCCCCGCGCAAGGACACGCCGCGATGGAGGATGCCGTGCGCAAGCTCGTCTTCGCCTTCGTTGTTTCCCTCGTTCTCGCCGCCCTCCCCGCCTCGGCCGGCGTGCTCGTGATCTGCAACACCAGCGTCCCCTCGAGCGCCATCAGCAAGGCCACGGTGGAGCAGATCTTCACCGGCGGCGCGCGCGCGTTCGGCGACGGGACGCCGGTCGTCGTCGCGGTCCTCAAGGAAGGCGCGGCCCACGACGAGTTCCTGAAGGAATTCGTCGGCAAGAGCTCCGCCCAGTTCACGATCGCCTGGCGGAACCTCGTCTTCAGCGGCGGCGCCTCGAAGCTCCCCGCGTCGTTCGGCTCGGAGGCCGAACTCGTGGCCTACGTCGCCAAGACGCGCGGCGCGGTGGGCTACATCAGCGACGGCACGCCGCACGACGGCGTGAAGGTGCTCAAGGTCAACTGACGGACGGAACGCCTTCCCTGCCCGGGGGTCGCTATGAGAATCTCGCAAAAGCTCTGGGTCACCGTCGGCGCCGTGCTCGGCGCCTACCTCTTGACGACGGGCGTCAACTTCCTGCTCGGCGGCCGGACGGCGTCCAAGGTGGCGGCGACCGGCGAAACGTCGTTTCCCGCGGCGCAGCTGAGCCAGCAGGCGCTCACCTCCCTCGACCGCCAGACCAAGGGGTACCGCGACGCGGTCCTCATGGGCGACAAGAAGCAGCTCGAGGACGCGCAGGCCGAGGGGCAGAAGGCGGTGGACGCGATGCAGGCGATCGCCGCGCTGCCCCAGCTCGAAGGGGAGCGCGCGGAGCAGGTCGCCGCGGCCCTCAAGGCGCTGAAAGAAGTGCAGGCCGGCGCCGCGGAGGTCTACCCGCAGATGCTCGCCGGCAACGCCAGCGACGCCATCCAGGGGCGGGTCGCGCAGCTCGGCCAGCAGACCAAGGCCGTCCAGAAGAGCTTCGAGGACCTCGTCGTCGGCTTCTCCGGCGACCTCAAGGGCGACCTCGCGGGGATCCGCACCGGGACCAACATCCAGCGCTACGCGACGCTGCTGCTCTGCCTGCTGGTGCTCGGCGTCGCCTCGTGGTGGGTGAAGAGCGTCATCGACCGGATCTCGCAGCCGCTGGTCAGCCTGGCCGACGCGGCGCAGCGGATCGGCGCCGGCGACATCGACCAGAAGATCGAGCACCGCGCCGACGACGAGACCGGCGCCTTGGCCGACGCCTTCCGGGCGATGATCGCCTACGTCCAGCGCATCGCCGCCGCGGCGCAGGCGCTCGGACGCGGCGACCTGTCGGTGCAGATCGAGCCGCAGTCGGACCGCGACGTGCTGGCGAAGAGCTTCGCCGGCGCGGTCGAGAACCTGCGCGCGATGCTGGCCGAAACGCGGCGGCTGATCGAGGCCGCCGGCGCCGGGCAGCTCAAGGCGCGCGGCGACGCGTCCCGCTTCCAGGGCGCCTTCGGCGAGATGGTCGCCGAGATGAACAGCCTGATGGACGCGGTGGTCGGTCCGATGACCGCGGCCGCGGCCTGCGTCGACCGGATCTCCAAGGGCGACATCCCGCCGCGCATCGACGACGAGTGGCAGGGCGACTTCGACGCGCTCAAGGTGAGCCTCAACACCTGCATCGACGCGATCAACGCGCTCGTGGCCGACGCGCAGTCGCTCTCCAAGGCCGCGGTCGAGGGGCGCCTCTCCGCCCGCGCCGACGCCTCCCGCCACCAGGGCGACTTCCGCAAGATCATCGAGGGCGTGGACGCGGCGCTCGACGCCGTCGTCGGCCCGCTCGGCGTCGCCGCGAACTACGTGGACCGGATCGCCAAGGGGGACATCCCGCCGCGCATCACCGAGGTCTACGCCGGCGACTTCGCCGCCCTGGCCAACAACCTCAACACCTGCATCGACGCGATCGGCGCCCTGGCCGCCGACGCGCAGTCGCTTTCCAAGGCCGCGGTCGAAGGACGCCTCTCCGCCCGCGCCGACGCCTCCCGCCACCACGGCGACTTCCGCAAGATCATCGAAGGGGTCAACGCGACGCTCGACGCCGTCGTCGGCCCGCTCTCCGTCGCCGCCAGCTACGTCGACCGGATCGCCAAGGGGGACATCCCGGCGAAGATCACGGCCGAGTACGCGGGGGACTTCGCCAACCTGAAGCGGAACCTCAACCTCTGCATCGACGCCGTCAACGCGCTGATCGCCGACACGCAGCGGCTGGCCGAGGCGGCGGTCGAGGGGAAGCTCTCGACGCGCGCCGACGCCGCCCGCCACCAGGGCGACTTCCGCCGCATCGTGCAGGGGGTCAACGACACGCTCGACGCGGTCATCGGGCCGCTCAACGTCGCCGCCTCGTACATCGACCAGCTCTCGAAGGTGGAGAAGGTCCCGCCGCCGATCGCGGCCGACTACAAGGGCGACTTCGCCCAGATCAAGAACAACCTCAACGCCTTCATCGCGGCGATCGACGGCCTGTCGAAGGACATGGCCAAGCTCACCGCGGCGGCCCTCGCCGGCGACCTCAAGCAGCGCGCCGACGCCTCGCGCCACCACGGCATGTTCCAGATGATCGTGCAGGGGGTGGACGACATCCTCGACGACGTGATCGCGCCCGTCGAGACCACCGCCGCCTGCGTCGGCCGGATCGCCAAGGGAGACATCCCCCAGCCGATCACCGCCGAATACCAGGGCGACTTCGCGCTGCTGCGCGACAACCTCAACACCTGCATCGCCGCGATCAACGCCCTCGTCTTCGACGCCGACAGCCTCGCCGGCGCCGCGCTCAAGGGCGACATGCAGCGGCGCGCCGACGCCTCGCGCCACCAAGGCGACTTCCGCAAGATCATCGAGGGGGTCAACGGCACGCTCGACGCCGTCGTCGGCCCGATCAACGAGTCCACGCAGGTGCTGGAGAAGATCGCCCAGCGCGACCTCACGGCGCGCGTCGAGGGGCGGTACGACGGCGACCACGCGCGGATCAAGGAAGCGCTGAACACGGCGATC
>JAJFTU010000327.1 GCA_021372775.1 bacterium
CCGGCCGTCGTGGAACGGATCGACGAGGACGCCGATGTAGTCGTTGCGGAAGACCTGGTCGCGGTCGGCGACGTGGGCGCGGATCTTCTTCGGCTCGGGGTCGAAGGCGCGGCAGCCGACGTAGAGGTTCGTCTCGTCGAAGGCGAGGAGGCAGGTCGTCTCGACCGGCGCGGGGGTGTTCTCGCTCGGCGCGACCTCGAACGGGACGTCGATCCGCAGCGCGTTTCGCCACCCCGGCTCGTCGAGCCGGCCGTCCACCTCGATCGGACCGGAGGCCCGCGGCACGCGGCCGTGGTCCACGAGGACCGGCGGTTGGGCGAAGGCCGCCGCCGCCGCGGCGAGCGCGGCGAGCGGGAGGGCGGCGAACAGCGAAAAAACGCGCGGGCGCGCGGTCGGTCGGGCGAAGAGCAAGATCGGGTCCTCGCGGATGGCGGGACGGATGCGGCGCATCCTCCCCACGTTTGAAACAATAGCCCGCGACCGACGAACGGCCCGCGCCAAACCGCGAGCGGCGCCGAACCGGCGGCGAACGGCGCCCGGACGGCGCTCCGCCCCGGCGACGCGTCAGCGGCGGCGCGGCGCGGCGTCTTTGGCGATGGGCGCCCGCTGCGGCGCGCGGAGGCGAGATGACTGCTGACGAATTCGGGCGGAAGGCGGGGGAGTTCTTGGGCGCGGCGGCGGACGCCGCCGGCAAGGTGTGCGGCGCGGTGAAGAGCGGCTTCTCGGCCGCGACGGAGAAGGGCGGCGAGTTCCTCTCGACGGTCACCGGGCAGAAGGCGCTCGAGGAGACGCAGGCCTTCATCCGCGAGGCGGAGGAGCTCGACCAGGCGCTGATCGCCGAGGCCGAGGCGCTGCGCAAGGAGCAGGAGGAACTGCGCGGCCGCGTGGCGCGCGCGGAAGAGCGGCTGTCGCCGCTCGAGGCGAAGCTGCCGGCCTGCGAAGCGAAGCTCGATCGTTTGGAGCGGCGGCAGCGGTTCTGCATGGCGCTCGCGTGGATCGGGGCGGCCGCGGCGGTCGTGGACCTCGCGGGCGTGCTCTGGCTCGTGCTGGCCGGCCGATGAACGAGCGGGCTTCGCGCTTCGTCGAGGAGGTGCGCGGGCGGGTCGGGACGCTCCCGCCGCGCGACGCGGGGCTCGCCGCGCTGCGGGCGCGCCGCCGCGACGAGATCCTCGACGCGACGGTGATCGGCGGGACGACGCTCGCCGACCTGCTCCGCGGAAGCGTCGATCCGGCGAGCCTCCCGCCCGACGTGCGGGAGGCGTTCGCCCTCCAGTACCCGCATCAGGACATCGCCGCGCTGCTGCGCGAGCACGCGGGGAATCCCGACGAGCTCGCGGGGATCGTCAACGGGGTCAAAGGAAAGCTGTTCGAGCTGCGCTACCTCGACCACCTCAACCACGGCGGCCTGCCGGACGGCTGCACGGCGGCGCTCGCCCACGGCGCGACGCAGCCCGGCTGGGACGTCGTCGTCCACGACGCGCACGGCCACGTCGTCGAACTTCTGCAGCTCAAGGCGACCGAGAGCGCGGAGTACGTCGCGCACGCCCTGGAGCGCTATCCGGGAATCGACGTCGTCGCCACGCGCGAGGCGTTCGACTCGCTCCATGATCCGGAGCTGGCGGCCCACGTCGTCAAGTCGTCGATCTCCGACGCCGCTCTGACCGAGCACGTCCACGACTCGCTGCAGCCGGAGTTCGACCAAGGGTTCCACTGGCCGTTCTTCGCCTTCGCCGTGATCGCCCTGCAGTCGCTGGACCGCGCGTGGAAGGGGGCGGACATCGGGCGGGTGGCGGCCGAGGCGGCGCGGCGCGGGATCTTCTCGACCATCGCGAGCGCCGTCGGCCATGCGACGCTCGTCGCGACGCACGTCGCGCCGCTGGCGATCCCCGCGTCGGTCGGGACGCGCCTCGCGCTGACGGCGGCGACGACGCGGATCGAGCGGACGGCGCTGCTCGCCGCCGCGGCCGAACGCGAGCGGGCGCGGCGCGCCGCGCTTGAGCGCGGGCGCGCGGATCGGCCGGCCTGACCGCCCGCGCCGCGCCGCGCCGCGCCCGAAAGCAGCGCGCTATGGACCGCCGGCGCTGCTAGTCTTTCCGCGGAGGTCAATCGCGCATGGTCGAAGGGATGCTGTTCGTCGTCGCCGGTCTGTCGCTCGTCGCGGTCGTCTTGCTGCTCGTCGCGCTGCGGAAGCTCGCCGCGCCGCCGAGCGACGCCGCGGAAGCCGCCGTGCGGCAGGAGTTCCGCGCGGTCCGCGAGGAG